>JAUNBU010000054.1:0-4785 GCA_030526925.1 Bacillota bacterium
TCCGGGTCCGTGGAGTAGAGTCCCTTTTCCTTCATCCTTCGGAAGTACTCGGCTCCCGCAAAGGTGTACCGGGTCATGAGTCCTTCTTCTGTCTCCAGGCTTTTATTTGCAAAGGCGATCAAATCTCCGATGGCAAGGCCGATGGGCAGCTCCAGGGGTTTCATGCCCTTCAGGTATCGCACGGCGTTGTGCCCTGCCAGGCTCCCCGTGGAAATGGCTTCCGTATGGCCAACGAACAGCCCTGACTTTTCCCCGCCGCAAAAGAGGTTGGCGACCTTGGTCACCTTCATCACGTTGTCCCGCTCCGCCACGGAAAGGTAGCGGATGGAGTTGCCCTTGCCTCCGGCGTAGGGGTCCACGTAGCGGGCGTTTTCGAAGCCGGGCACCTGCCGCAAAGTTTCCAGATCGAAAAAAGGCGTCATGATCTTGGCGTATCCCGTGTCCAGCAGGATGATGTTTTCTGCGTATTCGTCCAGGGCGTACTGCTTGCAGACCTTCATATCCAGCTTTTCTTTTTTGATGGCCTTTTGTGGCAAAGGGACCACGGCTACGCCGGTTTCGTTTAGCCTTTGCTGCAGCTCCCGGGAAAGTGACTGCTTCTCCAGCTTGCCGCTGCCGCTGAAAGCGCCGAAGGCTCCGTCCTTTCGCTTGCCCATGATGTCGCTGCTGCCTGCCTTGGCGCTGATGCTGACGCGCGGACCAAAAGCCGGACAGCGCAAAATGCACATGCAGCAGCCGTTACCGTATGTAAGGCAGTTCCCCATTGGTCCTGTGCTCCCGGTCGCCTCGAGAAAGACATCCCCTTCGATTTCCTCTCCGCCTGCCAGGATCACCTTCTCGATGACTGCTTCCTGCCGGTCCGGCTGGCCCTGCTTGCCCACCTGCCCCGGGTCATTTGCCTTTCTGGTCACCACGTCCACGGCTCTGGACATCAGCTTGATTTCGATGCCCATTTCTCGCAGCAGTCGCCTCACGTTGGGCTCCACCTTGGTAACGTCATAAAGGCTGGCGTGCTTATGCCCCGGGAAGTCTATGTTGACGTGGCGTGCGCACCGGTCCGTTATGGCGAAAAGTTCGTCTGCCCCCAAGGCGATATTTTCTTCCGTGGCTGTGAATCTGCCGTTGTTTCGCATGATGCCGCCTACATTGCCCAGACCCAGCAGCAGATCTGTCTTTTCCAGGAGCGTCACCTCTGCGCCTGCCTTCCTGGCTGACATGGCTGCGGCACATCCGGACCATCCTCCGCCGATTATCACTACTCGATACAAAAAAATCCCTCCTCACTCTATTCCTAACAGAATATGTGTGAAGAAGGATTTTGGTGCATCGTTCTTTATGCGGTATGTTCCCGATACCTAGTACTGGATCGCCAGCACCGACAGGGTTCCTTCGCCGCTGCCCGGCGACCAGGTAACAGAAAGGGAGATATTCTCATCATTTGATGCGACGTATGTAAAGCCGCCTGTGACAGGTGTGTCGCTTTCCGAGGTAACATTGGTATATCCGTCGCTCTGTGCCTGCTCCCAGTAGGCTATCGAAGCGTCTCTCGATACGTCACCTACCATGATAAATATGCTGTGTGTCTCCTCCGTTATGTCCATAATGCTGCCCGATGTACACACGGGTATTTTCTGAGCTATGCTGTTATCGGAAGGCCAGTTTTCGATGGCTTCCCCTGCCGCACCGGCTTCTGCCTCCGTCTGGGCGCTTTCTCCTGCATCCTGTGGTTCCTCGGATCCGCCGCCGCAGGAAAAGAGACTCAGTGCCATCAACAGTACCATCAAGAGCATTGCTTTTTTCCAGATTTTCATATCCATTTCCTCCTCTTCTCTCATGGGTCTTACTTTGGTTTGGTAAAATTTCACTCACGTGTCTTACTAAAATAATTTGCGAAAAAAAGAACCAAATTATTCTTAAAGTATAACATGGTTCTTTCGTTTTGCATATCGGTCAAAAAGCCGGATTCTATTTGCCGGCGGCCAGGTCCACCGCAGTTTTTATGTCCTTGATATTTGAATGTTTCCCGTAGTGGTCGATTTCCTTTTTGTTGGCTTCCCCATGGTTGAGGCAGGCAGCGCCGCCAATACAGCCGTCGGTGCATACCATGCCCTCTATGAAATTGTTGGGCAGGGCTCCCTTGCCGGCTCGCAGCAGAGCGTTCTTGCATTTGTCGATACCGTCACAGACCATCGGATTGAACTCGAAATCTTCCGCCCCCTGCTCCTTGACTGCTTCCGTAACGGCTTCCGACACGCCGCCGACGCGGGCGAAAATGCGTCCGTAGTAGGAAGCGTTGTGGAGATCCATCTCCGGAAGCTCGTCAACTATTATGTCCTTGCTGTCGATCATGGCCTGCAGCTCTTCAAAGGTCATGACGTAATCCACGTACTTGCTGACCTCCGGCAGGCGCACCTCGGCTTTCTTGGAAGTGCAAGGACCGATGAAAACCACCTTGGCATCAGGATCCCTTTCCTTGATAAGCTTGCCGGTCTCCGCCATAGGGGAAAGACTGCTGGAGATGTGCTTTTCCATGTCGGGGAACTTGGTCTTTATGTATTTCACGAAGGCCGGGCAGCAGGAGGATGTCATGAATCCCCGTTCCTGCAGCTCTTTGGCTTCGTGGTAGGCTACCATGTCGGCGCCCAGCGCCACTTCTTCTACTGCATAAAAGCCCAGCTCTTTGATGGCGGCGATCACCTGTCCCGGCTTGGCATAGGTGAACTGACCTGCGATGGACGGAGCTACTATGGCGTAGACCTTGTATTTGCTGTTTTCTTCGCTTGCCATAATGGTCTTGATGATGTGGGTGATGCTGGAAACGTCCAGGGTGGCGCCGAAAGGACACTGGTAAACGCAGGTGCCGCAGGCGATGCACTTATCGCTGTCGATAGTGGCTACCCCGTCCTTTGCCATGTGGATGGCGTCCACTTTGCAGCCCTTCTCGCAGGGGCGCTTGAAGTTGGTGATGGCGCTGTAAGGACAGACTTTGGCGCATCTGCCGCATTCCACGCATTTGCTCTTGTCTATGTGTGCCATCTGGTCGTGGTCGAAGGTGATGGCTCCCACCTTGCAAACGTCGGCGCACCGGTGGGCGACGCAGCCTCTGCAAAGGTCCGTAACCACGTGTCCTGCCACGGGACATTCGTCGCACGCTATGTCGATGACCTGGATCACGTTGGGGTTGTCCTTGTTGCCGCCCAAAGCGATCCTGATGCGCTCGGCTACGATGGCTCTATCCTTGTAGATGCAGCAGCTCATGGTAGGCTCGCCTTTTTTGACGATCTCGTTGGCGATCTCGTTGAAGACGGTAAAGGCGTCGTTGCCTCTCCAGGTCTGGTATGCCAGCTCCATCAATACTTTGTACTTCAGTTCCTGAACGCTCGTGTCAAAAATTCTCATGGTGTTTTCTCCGTCGTGTTATAGTCGTGTTATATTGGGTAAAATGATTCTGTTGCTATCCATAGCTAAAGTTTAGCAGAGGGAAAATGAAAAGTCCACAAAAGAAGTAAAAAAGAGTATTCCTACCATAAAAATCACCCTCGAGGATGCCTTCCGGGTACTTGAAGAAAATCTGCTTTGCTGCTATCATTTGAAACGGGGGGGAGGAAATTTTATGAAATCAACAAACGACAATGTGAATTTGAAAGGCTCCCGGTCCTCTAAGGGCTCGCAAAAAAGAGCCTGGTATATAGTCTTCATCAGCGCTCTCTTCGGGTGCGGTATCTGCGCCACATTCCCGCAGTTTTCCATGACGGTGGGTGCGCTGACGGATCGCACGGGGCTGACGGAGGAATTTCTGCTTACCGGCGACTCTGTCAAGTCGGCTGCCATCGTGGTAGCTATGCTCTGCTCCGGCTTCATGTACCGGAAATTCGGCGCCGGGATCAACTTCATTCTCTGTCTGGTTTTCCTGGATCTGCCTCAGTTTTTGCTGCCATTCGCAGCTTCGCCGTTTCTGTTCATGCTGCTGAAGGTAATGCAGGGCTTCGCTTCTATGATCTTCCCCGTGTTTCTCTTGATCATCATGGATGCTGTTTTGGAAAGGCAGGCGGGGCTTGCCACGGCTGTCTTCAACGGGATATTTTACTGCGGCGGCGGGATCGGCGGGACCCTTGCCGGGTTTTTCATTGCCAAATACGGCTGGATATCATCGTATTTTTCTCTGGGGATCATCGAACTGGTCATCGGCGTTATCTGGCTGCTGACGGTAAAGGACACCAGCCAGGGATCCGTAAAGAAAGACGAGACCCTCAATGAAAAAGGCGGACACACGTCCCTTTCCCTGCTTAAAATGCCGGTAGTCTGGCTGCTGATAATCGCTTTCATCTCGACTACCTTCGTCATCCAGGCCATCACCGTGGATATGCCGCTGTTCAGCCAATGGCTGGGCTACGACGACATGGAAACGGGCAAGATCACTACGGCGGTCACCATCGGACTGCTGGCTTCCTGCCTGGTTTCCGGTAAGATTTCCGATATGGTGGCGCTGCGGATGAAATCAAAGGCGGCGGCTCGCATCCTGGTTTTGGCGGTGGGACCCGTCATCATCATTTTGTCTTCCCTGCTGTTGATCCTGGCAGATCTGTCATCCTTCGGCCTGTTCTACTTCGCTACGCTGCTGTTTTCTTTCGGTGGCTCATGGGGCCTGGGCACATTCTATGCCATACTGCCGGAGCTGTTCGATAATGACACTCTGCCTCTTGTCACCGGCTTTGCCGGCGGTGCAGGGGATCTGGGGATGCCTGCGGCGCCTCTGCTGGTAGGAGTTATTTTCGGTGCAAAGGG
>JAUNBU010000054.1:4885-10973 GCA_030526925.1 Bacillota bacterium
ATCTGGGGATGCCTGCGGCGCCTCTGCTGGTAGGAGTTATTTTCGGTGCAAAGGGTATGTGGCATCTGGGCTGGGCCGTGTGCATCGTCATCGCAATCCTCAGCCTGATCGCCTGCTTCCTGCTGCTGGCAAACAAGCGGGTACGAAAGGAAAGTGCGGCGAGCAGCGGCTGATCACTAGCCCTTGTCTGGCTGCCGACGACCTTCTTTTCACCGACAGCGTGCGTTTTGCAAAAAAAGCCGAGCCCTGTACCGTGGTGTCCGTGGGATTTCTCCCGTGGGTATGATCGGTACAGGGTCCGGCTCTTATTTAGTTGTAAGGAATTATTTGGTTGTATGGTTAGTATTGCCCCGGTTTCCGGGATTTATTCGTTTTTTTCGGAATTTTTATTCCTGGATACCCGGAATCTTCGGGAGGGCTGCGATGGATGGCTTCAGCTCTTCATCCGTCGGAACGTGATCGCTCATGTTTCCTTCATTGTAGGCTGCATAGGCGGTCATGTCGAAGTAGCCGGTCCCCGTCAGTCCGAACAATATGGTCTTAGCTTCTCCCGTTTCCTTGCACTTGAGGGCTTCGTCTATGGCGCCGCGGATGGCGTGTGCCGATTCCGGCGCCGGCAGGATGGTTTCCAGCTTGGCGAACTGGATCGCTGCTTCAAACACCTTGGTCTGCTCGCAGGATACAGCGCTCATATGCTTGTCGTGATAAAGCTTAGATAGTATCGGCGACATGCCGTGGTATCTCAGCCCGCCTGCGTGATTTGAAGACGGCTTGAAGGTACATCCCAGCGTATACATCTTCGCCATCGGTGTGATCTTGCCTGTATCGCAGAAGTCGTATGCATAGGTCCCTCTCGTGAGAGACGGGCAGGAAGCCGGTTCTACTGCGATGATCTCAGGGTTTGCTTTGCCTGTCAGCTTATCCTGCATGAACGGTGCGATGAGGCCTCCCAAGTTGGAGCCGCCGCCTGCACAGCCTACGACGATGTCCGGATATTCATCCAGCATCTCCATGGCTTTCTTGGCTTCCAGACCGATGACCGACTGATGAAGCAGCACCTGATTCAGCACGGAGCCCAGCACATAGCGGTAGCCGTCGCTTTTTACTGCCCTTTCCACGGCCTCGGAAATAGCACAGCCCAGGCTGCCGCTGTTGTCCGGATCCTCAGCCAGGATCTTTCTGCCCGCTTCCGTCTGATCGGAAGGCGATGCGAATACCTTGGCTCCGAAGGTCTTCATGATGTCTTTCCTGAAAGGTTTCTGGTTATAGGAGACCTTTACCATGTAAACCTCCAGGTCGAGCCCAAAGTAGGAGCAGGCTTCTGCCAGGGCAGTCCCCCACTGGCCGGCGCCTGTCTCGGTTGTCACGCCCTTGAGCCCTTCCTTCTTTGCATAATAGGCCTGGGCTACGGCGGAGTTGAGCTTGTGGCTGCCCGAGGTGTTGTTACCCTCGAACTTATAATAGATTTTGGCGGGCGTACCCAGTGCCTTTTCCAAATTGTATGCCCTGCAAAGTGGCGCCGGTCTGTAGATCTTGTAGATTTCCAGGACCTCTTCCGGTATGTCGAAGTATCTCGTTTCGTTGTCCATTTCCTGCTGGGCCAGTTCCTTGCAAAATACGGGATGCAGGTCTTCTACTGCTGCCGGTTTGCCGGTGGCGGGGTTGATCATCGGGTCGTGCTGCTCCTTCATGTCGGCCCGCAGGTTATACCATTGTTTCGGGATCTGCTCCTCGGTCAAATAGAGTCTGTGGGGTACTTTTACTGTCATTTTTGTTCTCCTTTCGTTTCCACTTTTCACCGGAGGCTGAAATTTTGGCTTGAGCAAAACAGTAATTCTCACAAAAAAGCGCCTTTGCCCAAGCTATGGGACAAAAGCGCTGCTTTTGCTATGCCACCCCAGGATATGAAATATCCTTTTTATTATGCGTACAGCTTTTGATACGCACTCCCTTTGTAACAGGCGGAGATCCCGTCAGTTTCTACTTGGCTCATCGGATGTGTGCACTATGATGTCTGCGCTGCATGCTATCCGTCCGGAGCTGTTCGTCTGCCCTCATAAGTCCATTCGATCCGGCTCTCCTTACCGCAATCCCACCATCTGCGGCTCTCTTGAAATTCAAATTCGGATTTACTACTCTTAATCGTCGGTTTAAAGTGTTATTCAATTGAAATTTGTTTGTTCTGGTGTCATTATAGGCAGTTTTCCCAAAGATGTCAATAGTTCTTTGTGTATTTCTCACAAAAAATTTACAATTCCCGTGGGTTTGCCGTCTTGCACTTGCACATCTTGCTGACGCAGCCGGTCTCGTCGATCTGTCCGCAGGCGCCGCAGATGCCTTCACCGCAGCACATTCGGAAGTTGTTGCTGAACACCAGCTTTTCCGCAGGTATCTCCATGTACTCCGCCAGGGTCTTGATGTAGTAGTCGGATGTCAGCAAAATTATCCTGTCATATTGGTCGGCGTCGTATTTGCCCGCCAGCAAAGCCTTTCTCTTTTTGCTCCGCTCCTTGCCGAAGGCTTCCGTCATCTGTGCCAGAGATCCCTTCTCGATCCTCACGTTCATGCCGCCATTTTGTATCAGCTCCTGCATATGGTCCATGATGATTTCTTCGTTGACTTTTTCTGTGTCGATGAGCAGATCCAGATCCACCTTTCCATCTGCCCAGCGAATTAGATTTGCCGCCGGTGCGAAGCCCACGCCTTTGGTGACGATGAGCCACCTTCTGCGGTCCGCATCAATGCCGGAGCCTTGTCGGTCGCCCTTTCTGATGCCCGCGCCCTCGACGATGCCCTGCGTGCCCTTTCTGATGCCCGCGTCCTCGACAATGCCCTGCGTGCCCTTTCCAAGAAGCCCGTTGCGGTAAACGCCCCGTAAAATCAGCGAACGCTCCTCTTCTGCAATGCTCTTGGTCTTTCCTGAGATTATCTTCAGCGCTAGGTAGAGCCTGCCCCGCTCCGGATCTGCCCGCATGACGGACACGGGGACATTGGAAAAATCGCTCTTGCCTTTTGCCTTAAGGAATACGAAGCTGCCCGGCTGGGCGGCTTTCAGCGCAAAGCCTTTGGTGACTTTGAGGACCAGCACCAGAAGATCGCTGCCGTACCAGGTCTTTTTCAAAATGGGCGTCTCTCCGTTTTGCCGCCGATTTCTGATGATGCTGTCGTTTTGGATGTACTCGTTATAGATACAGACCCCCGCCCACCCGCAGTCGCACTGCTCCTTGCCGGAAAGTCTGCTGCAAATCAAACAGTCCCCTGTTTCCGCCAGGGGACAAGGACAATTAACTGTGCCCACGTCGGCACAAAGTGTATTGATATATGTCATGGTTTTCCTCCTGAATTCGCATATGGATATTTTATATATTATAGATATGCGAACCGGAGCGAAAGGTGTTTATGGCCTTATTCCAAAGATTTCTTCAACTTGCCTACCAGATAATGCACCTTCTGATACGCATCCTGCTTAATGTGCGCCACCTCTTCTTCGTCTTTAATGCCTAAAAAAGATACGACATCCACCGAACCAGCATGTTCCGCCGAAGCAAATTTCTCATCCAGCTTCTGGCACATTGTCTGTATCAGTTCTTTATCCGCATATGGTTCAAATTCTTCCGCCAACCTTTTTATGCCTCCTTCATAATGATTGAGCACAAAGTAGATATCATAGCTATCTTTAGGCTTCCCTCTTCCAAGCGCAGCGGCTTTCATGACCAGAAACGGAACAACTGAAACTACATTTACATGTCCGTGATCTAATGCCCCATCAGACCTGGTATACTCTATTGACACATCCGTTGGGGGAAACTCAAAGGCAAAATTACCGCCTGTCGCAGGCAAGGTCTTGATCCCATCTACATGTTTACTTATATTTTCACCATCTCCGCCGTATTTTCCGGACAGGAAATCAACATCCACATCATAAGCAATACCTTCTACGAAAACAGTCTTAACAAAAGCAAAGTACTTCTCCGGATGGCGCTTATAACTGTTTTGTTCCAGCAACCGTCTGATTGTTTTATAGCTTTCCGCCTTTTTGATTTCCAGCTGATTCAGCAACACATCCACATCTATGGAGCCTATGTGTTCACTGTCGGGATATAGCAACGATGGTACCCATCCACCGATGATCCTTATATTATCCGCAAATTCGTTCAGAAGATTCACGATTTCACCCAATACCGTATACGCTGCTGTTTTCTGTCCTTCTGAATAATCAATCCCCTGTTTCAAGTCTTTATCTCTTATCATTGCTTGCCTCCCTGATACTCTTTCGATATTATCGCTTCTGCGGCTTCTTCCCCTCTGCCAGCATTCCCAAGTAAATCTATGACAGTCTGCACAGGTGATGTTACCAATGAATCGTTTATTTTCCTGCAAAACATGCAAGGTGTCTCGTCGTGCGGAATGGTTATGACTACATTGCCGCCGGAATCGACCTGCTGCAAATCCAAATCTCTTACGAATTCGCTTAAAAACTGCTGTTCCACATATACTTCTGCTTTTTTATAACGGACCGTCGGTGCATACCTTGCCGCTGCGGAAAATCCACCCAATGCTGCTCCGTCATCGTGGGACAAGCTCCATTCTGCAATTTTCTGTTCCAGATCAGAGATAGCGTCGAGCGAATAAAACTCATAAGAGCGAGCATCTTTCTTATGATAATCTTTCGCCCATGCATGTAGCCACTCTTTGATGTTTTTTACCTTGAAGCCCTGCGAACAGTCTTCTATCCAGTCCTTCGTCAGTAAAAAGTTTTTCACATTTGATACTGTCCCGATTGCCCTTTCCGTTTTTTGAGCTAAGCTCTTTACCTTCCACATCTGTTCAGGTTCATCAAGCATCGTACGCATAATAGCAGATGCAGCACCGGAAGATTTAGATAAATAGTTTTTCCTTTCCCTTTTTTCAATATATTTGTTTACCTGTCCACTTACATGAATGATGATTCTTTTAGTTAAAATATAGCAATTACCTGACAAATCCATATAACTGTACTTTTTATTCCTCATGACTTCGGAGGACTCTTCTGAAATATATGGCGCCATAAGGACATAGCAGCCTTCGTTTTTATATTGAGATGCCGTATGCATAAAGCTATTAACGAACCGTTTTTCGCCATTGGATTTCACCTCCACCCAAAAATGCATTGGCTGTTCTTGATCTGTAAAATGCACAATGGCACGAAAATCACCAAATTCTTTCTGAGGGTCTACTTTCATTACCTCAATATCAGATACAAAAGGAATTTCATTTATTGTCTTGCAGAATTGCTCTTTTGCTAGTTGTTGATATTGGGCTTCCGCCAAATTTTGTTTCATTACTTTCTATCCTTTCACCGATTTGGTGAAATCATTATATTCTATGAAACTTTAAATGTCAATACTGCGATAGCAACAAGCTTGTTTCATCTGAGGGACAAAGGGGTAAGCGGGCACAGGGTCTAAGGGCTGACACCGCTGCCTTTTGAGGAGCAGCAACACTTTCGAAAGCGACCCGAAGTAAAGAATTAGTCCAATGCCAGAAACTGTTTGAGCAGTCCTGCCCTTTCCATGACTTACTTCACCTGTTCGAAGCCGTAGTCCATCAGCTTGTAGGCGTCGTTGAACCAGTCGGGGGCGCTCATGACCACGCAGATCATGGTCTTGCCGTCACGCTCAGAGGAAGCCACCAGCGTCCTGCCGGAGCTTTCCGTGTAGCCGATCTTGATGCCTGTTCCGCCCTCGAACTCGTGGACCGTCTTGTTTTTGTTGTGAAAAGAAAGATAGGTGCTTTCTTCTCTCTGAGCGGTCCAGTCCTTGGTGGCGACGATCCTGCGGAATGTCTTATGGGTCATGGCTTCCCTGGCAATCAGCGCCATATCCCGCACCGTGGTATAATGGTTCTCGTCGAAAAGCCCGTTGGGGTTGACGAAATGAGTGTTGGAGCACCCCAGCTGCTGCGCCTTTCCGTTCATCAGCTCCACGAAATGTTCCTCGTTACCGCCGATGGTGCAGGCAAGAGCCACAGCCGCATCGTTGCCCGACACCAGCATCAAGCCGTAGAGCAGATCTTCGATGGAAATTTCCTCGCCTGCCGCCAGGTAAAG
>JAUNBU010000055.1:0-8413 GCA_030526925.1 Bacillota bacterium
CGGCAGCGTTTGCCGTTACGTCAAACAACTGGCTCTCCGTTCCGGCTGCATTGGTTATCTCTATCTTAAGCGAACCCGGCGCCAGGATATAGCCCGCATTAGGGATAACGTTTATAGTCATCACATCTCCGCCGTTGACTCTGCCCGGAGCGGAAATGATACCGTCATCAGTAAAGCTCGTGCTGCCTGCTTCTTTCTGCACTTCTACCTTCACTTCATAGGCTTTATCTGTCGTCGTTCCTGCGGTAACGACGATGATCATGCCGTCCTTCAAAGTGCCCGGCACCTCGAAGGATTTCTTTACTGTATCAAATTTGATCTCACCGTACTCTTCGCTGTAGTTGATGGCTATGGATGTATCATCCTCCACACCGAACATGCTTCTGTATCCGTACTCGATCTTCACGTTGTCCAAACTCTGCGATGCATCCGTCGGTGCTAAGGTCACCGTTTCTCCTGCATCCGCTCTGTTGTCTCCGTTATTCACTTTCACGTTGGTCGGCAGAACGATGGCATATCCCTTTTCTATAAATTTGGCTTTGATGGTGATATTCTTTGCCGGCATCTTGAATTTCCAAGCCCCGCTTGCATCTGCCGTCAAGACCACCTTGTTGGCTTCAGTGGTGCTTCCTGCTGCCGGTGTATCATAATAGTATACTTCCGAAACCTTGTATCCGGTGCCCGGGGTCACCGTTACGGTGATCTCCTGACCTGTATTGGCGTTTTCCGGCGCTGAAATGCTGCCTTCTGACAAATTCTCCGGCCGCACTGTTGTGATGGTCTGTGTATCGCCTTCAAAGAGCGCACTGATCACCACCTGGGTCCCTTCCAGCACCCCTGTCGGTATGGTAAAGTAGTAGTTTTTCGTACTATTATCAAGGAGCAATGCCGCCGTCTTCTCTCCCTCTGCTGTCTGGTATGTATATTTCAAGCTACCCGCCGTCAGTTTATAGCCTTCTGCCGGGGTGACCTTTACTGCTACATTCTGACCTTCTGTCGGCAGTTCTGCCCTCGATTCAAAGGTGACCGTTCCGTTGGTAGTCGCGCTGATGGTAACGATCCCGTGCTTCTGCTCTCCTGTGATCAGTCCGTCGTTGGTCTCCACCTGCCCCGTAACAGGGTTGGTCGGAGCCTGTCCTGCAGCCGGCTGAATGAAATTGGCTGCGTTGGCGATGGAGTTGGCGTAGGTATCTGCCTTGGCGTTCACCGTCAGAGTCCCGCCTGCCGTCACATTCCCGTCGGTGTCGATACAGGCGTCGTTTCTGTTGATGACGATGCTCACCGCCAAAGCGCCTGTCGCCTGCGCCTTGGATGCTTTGTTTGCCATGCTGCCGATCCCGCCGGTAGCGCCCGCTGAACTCTTGAAGGTGGCATCAAAGGTCAGCTTGGTGCCTGCCTTTATCTCCGGCATGGTGAATATGTATTTCCCTTCCGATGTCTTCGGAATGGTATAGGTGATCTTCTTGCCTGATGTATTGGTATAGATCGCCTTCAGACTTCCTTCTACGAAAGCATACTCGGCAGCAGGATTTATGGTAACTTCCACATTATCTCCTGCGTTGGCTTTGATGTGGGAAGAAATCACCGCGCCCTCTTTAGTTCCCAGCAGGCTGGTCTTCTGAAGATTCTCTATATCAAACTGTCCGATAGCGGTCGGCGTCACAGGCGTCGTCTGCTCTTCCTGGGAACCGGAAGTACCTTCATCGAACAGATCCTCCAGTCCCATGCTCTGTTCTTCCTCATCTTCAAAGAGAGAACCGATCCCCGGATCATCATCGCCGGTCGTCGCTCCGCTGTCATCCTTCGCGAATGTGGCTACGATGGTGATCTCTGCCGCCGGCATCTCAAACGTGTAAGCCGCTCTCGAGATATCGATGGACACGGTCATGTATGATACGGATCCTGGCGGAAGATGTGTATAGGTAAGCCCTGTCAATTTATATCCTGTATTCGGCGTCACTTTGACGGTGACCGTCTGCCCCACTTCTGCTCTCGCCGGAGCTGTTACGGCACCGTGCTCATTCTGCTGTATGGTGATCGCGTTGCCGCTGGCGCCTTCTATGTTTCCTAAAACAGCGTTCAGCTTCTGGTTTGCTGCCTCCTTCGCTGTGGTCACGTTACCCTTCAGACTTTCCTTGAGATCGTTTATGATACCCATCAGCTTGTTCTTGATCCCTGCGATCCCGCCTTCTCCGCTTTCGCTTGAGGCGGTATTCTGTGCTTCGCTGCCTCCCACGGAGATAGCCTGTGTATTGACAGTCTCTGTTGACTGGGAATCTATAGTAACATCACCGTTCTCCGCTGTGAGGCTTCCTGCCCCTTTCACACTTGCATCCACATCTTGGATCACAACGCTGACTGCGAAGAATCCGCCATACTGATTTGCCAGGCTTCCCGTGCCGGTCGGCGTGGTAGTGGAGCTTCCCTGGGCAGGATTCACTGCTGTAGGAGATGTGATCGGCGTCGTCCTGGTAGCTCTGGTGACAACGGTGGACGTTCCCTTTGCTGCCAGGGAAATGTCTCCATTCTCGGAAACGACCTGACCCAGAACCTCCACATGAGAATCGTTGACTACAACGGATACTGCCAGAGAGATCGGCAGCGCACCCACGGTAGATAAGGATGTAACTGTGACGGTGCTGTTGGAAGAAAGACTGACGTCTCCTCCTGCTGTCAGCTTAGCATTTTCCCCTACTGTCACTTTCGCTTCCGTAACGGAAACGTTTACCGCCAGAGGAATGTAGAACTGCTGTAAGATGCTGTTGGATGCACTGATGGTCACGCTCGATGAAGCGTCGACCTTGATGGACCCACCCGCCTCGATGGTTCCCAGCAGCTCGATAACAGCATTTCCTATTTTGATGTTGATGACGTTGACTCCGCCTACCAGCGGGATCATATTGCTCGGCTGACGTGTTGCCGCCGTAAGAGATACGGAGCCCGATGCGTTGATGCTTGCTCCCTCCCGGATCAGGACTCTGGCTTCGGAGACCATGTCAAAGAATGACGCGGTGATCTCCTTGTCCACCGGTACGGCGTCCGGTATCACGTCGATGCTGATCTGAGAATCGTCATCGTAGGCTTCTATTATCACGTTGGCTGCATTTATGCTCGTCTCAACGATGATCTCCTTGGCGCTCAAGTACACGTTTATGTCGGTTCCATCTATGGTTCCTACCGTCATGGTATCGTCTTTCTTGACGATGAGTGAGTTCAAGAATCCGCTTCCCGTGATCTTGATGTTTACTTTGTCCTGGGATGTGTTAAAGACGAAATCCGTAAAGCTGTATGTTCCTACATTATATATACCATCTGCCAAATCCTCATCCTTTATGGTCACCTGGCTCTTGTTGGTCATCTGGTCGGTGAAGGCTTCGATCCCCTGCGTATGGATCTGCAGCGCTTTTCCGTCAGCATTGGTCAAATCGATCTCTGCCGTCTGATCCTCATCCTTCCAGTCTACGGTAGGAACGGCGTCATCTTTCAAAGCACCCGTTAGGTGAACTCTGCCACCGTCCTGATCCTCGACGATGATCACGGCTTTGCCGTCGTTGCCTGTGTTGCCTAAAGCGCCGGCAGACAGATCTACGTTATAAACATCGCTGCCCTTGCCGCCGTCTATATAGATGTTGGCCGTTTTACCTTTTATCGTTACTTCACGATTCGAAGTGTTCTCTCCCGTTGCTGAGATCCCGATGGTATCCAGCCCGTTCCCGGCGTCCACAAACAGTGCGGCGTTTTCCAGGATCACGTTGAAGTTGTCGTCCTTGACGGTGCCGTAGAGCTTCGTTACGGAATCCTTAACGGTGATCTGTGTATTCTGGGAACAGTAGATCCCCGCCATTACCACATTGATCCCGTCGATCATAATGTTGCCATTAAAAACAGCGCCGCCCGATGCGGTGCTGTTGATGGAAGTCTTATCTATGATTCCATTGGTCGCAGCAAAAGAATCCTTTGTGAGGATGTACAGGATCAAATTGCTCAGCTCTTCCGGAGACATCCCTTCAGGTACTGCGTCCAACGAAATGGAAATATCCCCGTTATAGGTACCCTCATCGACGGTGATGGTCAGTTCCTTGATGCCGGCTGCTGCTTCTGCCCATGCTTTATCGACAGCCTTCTGGATGGCATTCTCTACTACGGTCTCCTGACCGTCCCCTTGCTCTCCTCCTGCTTCACCGCCGGATCCACTCTGTCCCGGATCGGTTCCGTCAGTGTCCGTATCGCCGGAAGCATCTTCTTCCGAAGCTGTCTGTTCCGGGTCATTCTCAAAAGTCTCCGGCTCTGTCACCAGATTCTTTCCCTGCGCATCGATTTTCTCAACGAACTGCGTACTGCCGACCGGGGCAGTCTGTTCTACATCCGAGATATCTTCAGCGCCTATGGTTTCGGTGTTTTCCAATTCTTCTTCGGCATGAACCGTATTAAATATACCAATGCATACAAAGACCGCCACAAACAATCCTATGATCAGTGCGATCCGAAGCATGATTTTTTTGATAGCGATTTTTCCGTCCATGATCCGTAGCTCCATTCCACAATCACTATGAGCCGAGTACTATCTCCTGCGCCATTTTCAGTATAATGGCATTTGCGATTATTCAGAATAGTCTATCTTAAGTCGTTACAGTGTAACATATTTTTATGGTTTTGTAAATACATCCTCCGGATTTTGAACTCAAAAAAACAAAATACAACTATGTATAAAAATGTCCACAAGAAAAAACCGCTGTTGCCAGCGGTCTTTCCTTAATGCAATAAGTCTATAAGTGTAGTATGACCTATTCGTATTTGGTCTTCATTGTGATGTCTACAGGCTTTCTGCCTTCCTTCCACTTGATTTCTCCCGGTGTGATGCAGCCCTGTACAGGACATACATTGAGGCAGAGGTGACATCCAACGCAATTGTCGTTCAGCTCCGGTCTTCTCTTCTTTTCGTTCCAGTCGATTGCCTGATGTGCGGCATCGTAGCAGGAAACGTAGCATCTTCCGCAGCCGACGCATTTCTTGTCGTCGAAGTCCGGCAGGATCTTGAAGTCTCGGTTCAGCTCTTCTGCAGGAATGATGTTTGGCAGAGCAATACCGATGAAGTCATCCAGCTTGTCATAGCCTCTCTCATCCATGAAGTGCATCAGACCTGAAGCCATGTCTTCTACGATCCTGTATCCGTACTGCATGATGGAGGTAGTAACCTGCACGTTTCTGCAGCCCAGAGCCAGGAATTCAGCAGCGTCTCTCCATGTTTCGATTCCGCCGATACCGGACATTTCATGGCCGTAACCGAAGTCATATCCGTTCTTCTTTACCTGATCGTGGATCTCCTGGTTCTGCAGAACCTGTGCACAGAATCTCAGTGCGATCGGCTTTACTGCAGCGCCGGAATATCCGGAAATTGAGGATTTGCCGTTTACAACAGGCATACCCGTCATGTTCTCAAAGTCCAGATTGGTGATGGACTTGATGGTATTGATGGCAGATACAGCAGCAGCTCCACCCTTAACGGCAGCAAATGCGTGCTCTTCCATGTTCTTGCAGTTCGGTGTCATCTTAGCGATGAACGGGATCTTGGTGGTCTTGGATACAGCTCTCGAATAGCTTTCAACCAGCTCGTTGTTGGTTCCAACGTCGGATCCCATATCGTGAGAGGTCATCTGCGGACACGAGAAGTTTCCTTCGATCAGGTCAGCTCCGCATTCGTCACACATCTTGGCAAGCTTTACCCACTCTTCTTCTGTGGAGCCCATGATGGATGCTACCATAACGTGATCAGGATAATCTCTCTTCAGTTTGTACATATTTTCAAAGTTCAGTTCCGTCGGTTTGTCGGAAATCTGTTCCATGTTCTTGAATCCAAGCCACGGCAGACCCTCTTTGTTGGTCTGGTCAAAACGAGGTGAACATTCGTCTGCTACGAAGATACCTACGGTCTTGTAGAAAACGCCGCCCCAGCCTGTTTCAAAGCACTTGGCAACCATCTCGTAATTACTTCCAACCGGTGAAGATGAAAGGAAGAACGGATTCTGACATTTTACACCTAAATAATCTATCGATAAATCTTTCTTAATTGCCATTCTATTTCACTCCTTTCTTTTCAAGGTAAGCAATCATCGCCGTGGCAGCTTCTTTCCCTGCTGCTACCGCTTCAACGACCGTCTTGCCGCCGTTTACGATGTCGCCTGCTGCAAAGAATTTCCCACCGGCTTTGCCCTTAGGCGCCTTGATGGTTCCTTTGTCCGTTACCTTTACAGGTGCTACCTTGCTCATGTCTTCAGGAGTCTGGCCTGTTGCGAACACGATGGTGTCTGCGCTCAGCGTCAGTTTGGCACCCTTGTCTCTGAAGCCTGCAAAGTCCACAGTCTTAACTTTCTTGTCTCCGTTGATAGCATCAGGAGCCATTCCCGTTGTGATGCCGATCCCCAGGGAAAGTGCATACTGGAATTCGCTCATGTTGCCCGGAGCTTCTTCCAATGTTCTTCTGTAAACGATCTTCACGTCCTCTGCACCCAGCAGCTTAGCTGTTACGGCACAGTCTACAGCAACGTCTCCGCCGCCTACTACCAGGACTTTCTTGCCCGGCTTGAAATCGTTCTTGTTCACTCTTGCCTTCTTTAAGAAGTCAACAGCAGCGTATACGCCTTTCAGTTCGATGCCCTTGATCTTAGGAAGGTTCGCACCCCACAGACCAGCGCCAACGAATACAGCGTCGAAATCTTCCAGATCGGCTTCTTTTACTTCTGTGTTGAACTGGAATTTTACTCCCAGACCTTTCACCTGAGCGATGTCATGATCTACGACAGCCTGAGGCAGTCTGCTCGGTACGATCCCATATGTAAGAACGCCGCCGGCCTTTTCTTCTCTTTCAAAGACGGTAACCTTGTAGCCGTCCTTTGCCAACTCTGCTGCGCACGCCAGTGACGCAGGACCTGCTCCTACGCAGGCAACCTTGGCAGCCTTTTTCTTTGCAGGAGCCTTCAGGGTCTTCATCTTGAAGAGCTTTTCCTGCTCTACAGCGTATCTCTGCAGTTTACCGATCTCGATCGGTTTGTCGATCCCGCATCTGCTGCAGGCTTCTTCGCACAGCTTGTCATAAGGACAGACTCTGGCGCAGCTGCCGCCCAATACGTTGTTTTCTCTGATAGTTTCTGCGGCACCCTTTACATTCCTAAATCTGATGGATCTGATGAATTTGGCAGGGTCTGTTCCGGCAGGGCAGCCTTCGCTGCACGGTGCGTCGTGGCACAGCAGGCATCTTGCTGCTTCTTCCATAGCGGTTCTGTGAGTAAATCCGGCTACGGCTTCAGCAGTGTACTTTGCTTTTACTACTTTACTCAATTTAATTCCTCCTTACGGCATTTTGCTTATGGCTTATGATAAAAAGACTGCATTCCAGATATCGTTAGATATGGGCGCGAAGCTCTTGTCTATTGAAATTGAAATGCAGTCAAACCAATCGGTTAAATCACGTTCCTAGTCTATGTACAAATCCTGATTAGTCATAGAATTTGTCAGCCTTGAGTACTGCGCCCAGCGTAGCGGTTGCTGCTGCCGTGCAGTCTTCATCGGAAACGTGCTCAGGTTCACAATGGGAAAGTCCATCCTTAGTTCTTGCAAAGATCATGGTGGTCGGGATCACGTATGCGCAGAACTGTGCATCATGTCCGGCGCCTGACAGGATCTTCTGCCATTTGAGACCGTTTTCTTCCATGGATTCTTCTACGAACTTGATCAGATTCTCGTCGAAGTAAACCGTATCTCTTACCCACTGCTCCTCGATGTCGCATGTGCAGTCGCACCATTTCTGTTCAGACAGTTCCTTCAGGATTCCCATAACCTTCTTTCTCAGTTCAGGGTCAGGATGTCTTACGTCCAGTGAGAACTCTGCTTCATCAGGAATGCAGGTATGGATACAAGGGTGAACATAGATTTCGCCTGTGGTGTATACGAATTCCGGATCCTGTCCCTTGTTCAGTTCGTCAAATCTCTTGTGCATTTCACAGAGGAATGTGGATGCAGCATAGAGAGCGTCGTGTCTCTTAGCCATTGGGAACGTACCTGCATGAGCTGTGAATCCGTGGAATCTCACTCTGTAGTTGAACATACCCATTACCAGCTGTACAGCGCCTACTTCGTTACCTGCATCTTCCAGGATAGGTCCCTGTTCCAGATGTGTTTCTATCATAGCGCAGTATTTATCAGGGCTCAGTCTGTTTTCCTTAGGTCCCTTGAACTTAGTAGCAGCCAGAGCAGCTCCGAAGTTTTCAAATTCAGATTCATCCATTGGCTTTGATGCCATCATGTCGTCATACTGGAAGTTCTTAGCCAGTTCCTTCGGCAGATAATCGTTACAGATGATTCCCGATACCATCATTGCAGGTGGATACAGGGAGCCTTCTTCGTTTGTCCAGATCAT
>JAUNBU010000055.1:8513-10680 GCA_030526925.1 Bacillota bacterium
AATTCTTCTCTTGCCATGTGTGCTTCAGGTGACAGGGAGTATCTTGTAATACCACCGTGTCCGGCATCTCCGAACTTAGCAAAGGTCTTGATCTTGTCTGACATTCTTTCTACACTACACTTATACATAACATTCATCCTCCTTTATGTTTTGATGAAATTTATAAACTGTCACCGGTTTTGTAACCAGTTACATGACTATGGTCTAATCATAACACGTTTTCAGAATATTTCAAGTCCTTTTTCGCAAATTACCACGCTAATTTTAACTTTTTTGCGGGACAAACAAATGTGCAAAGTCCACAACCCGTACATTTGGTCTTATCCACCTTGATGGTATTCTCTTCTTTTTCGATGGCGTGATACATACAGGAAACGACACATTTCCCGCAATTTTCCGTGCAAGGGACACCGTTTACCGTGCTTACCGCCGGCTCTATCTTCATCTCGTCGAAGGATTTGAGATTATGCAGAGCCCTTCCCTTTACTTGTTCTATGGACTCTATCCTGTTTTCGGAAAGCCAACTTTCTATTTCTGATACAATTTTGCGGACTTCTGTGCGACCGTTTATCATGGCTGCCGTGCCGATCTGAACCACCGACGCACCCAGCATCATATACTCCAGCGCATTGCGTCCGCTGCCGATCCCGCCTATACCACATATAGGGATGTCCACCGTCTGGGCGATGGTAGCCACCGACGCCAGACCCAGCGGTCTTATATACTCTCCGGAAATGCCGCCATATGTGGAAAGCATAGGCGCTGCGTTTTCTATATCCACTCCCAGGATCCCCCGCACCGTGTTGATGGCGCTGACGCCGGAACCGCCCGCAGCTTTTACCGCCTTTGCCACCTTGGAAATGTTGGTGGTGTTCTGGGAAAGCTTGACGATGACCGGAAGCTTGACGCTGGAGACCACTTCTTTCGTCATTTCGAATACGACCTCGGCATGGGATGCCACTACTTCCAGAGACTCACCCATGGGATTTGACACGGAAAGCTCAATGGCGTCGGCTCCGAACTTTTCCATCTTGCTGGCAAGGTACGCCAGCTCAGAAGGGGTGTGTGCCGATACGCTGGCGATGACGATGCCGCCGTTGCTTTTGGCGATGTTCATCTCATGCTCCCAGCCCTCGATCTGGATGTCGCTGTACAATCTGATGTTCTGAGCTCCGTAGCCGTCGTATGCGATACGAGGTCTTACGTCCAGCATGGTGTCGCTGACGATGCTCTCCGTCACGACCGCTCCTGCGCCTGCTTCGATGGACTCCTTCAGCGCCTTGCCGTCTCTGTTCCACGGTCCGGCCGCTATGATGACCGGATTTTCCAATTCCATTCCTAAAAAATTCGTTCTCAGCATTAAAACATTTCTCCAATTCTTTCTTTATGTCCGCAGGATTTTCTGATCCGCAGCTTTGTCTGCAGCGTTATCTGCTTCGGTTGCTCCGCCGTCCTGTCCTCATCCTCGATCAGGTCGAACAGCAGCCTTGCTCCGTAGATGCCCATTTTATGGAAAGGAAGTTCTACGGTTGTCAGCTTGGGTTCCACCAGGTTGGACATTCGCGAGTTGCCGAAGCCTGCTACCGCAACGTCGTCGGGCACCTTAAGGCCGCTGTCCTTGATGGCGTCCATGGCGCCGTAGGCGATCTCATCACTGGTGGTGAAAATGGCCTTGGGTCTGCTTTTGACGATCATTTTTTTAGCCCCCAGATAGCCACCTTCTATTGTATTTTCTACGGCCCTGATATATTCCTCTTTTATGGACATCCCTTTTTCTTTCAGTACGTTTTTATATCCTTCCAACATTTCCAGGGATTCCTGTTCGGGATCGTTGCCATACAAAATGCCGATGGTCTTGTGCCCGTTTTCTGCCAGCTGGCGCACCATGGTCTCGGCCCCGATACGGCAGTCCACCTTGACCGAGTTGAACCGGCTGATGTCTCTGTTTTCTCCGATGAAGACGGCGGGAACGTTCTGTTCCTCCATGATCTGCAGGTATTTCTCATCGAGACTGGAAAACATCAGAATGATGCCATCTACTCTTCTGGTCAACAGCTGATCTATGTAGTTTGCCTCGTTTTGTGGATTTTTCTCCACGTTGCACATGAAAGTAATGTATCCTTTTTGCTGGGCAACGTCCTCCACGCCTTTGGCGATCTCCATGTAC
>JAUNBU010000056.1 GCA_030526925.1 Bacillota bacterium
GGATGAAGTTGGAAGTCAGCGTACCGGAGTCTTCCAGACATCTTGACAGGTTCTTCGCCTTCAGTCTTCTGTCTTCGAATGCTTCCTTGTACATTCTTCCAGGCAGGATGATTGCCAGGTACTGGTCGGAGCAAAGCATATTTACTACGATGCAGGAAACGATGGTTACAGTTACCAATCCGCCTCTCGTTCCTCTTGCCAGCTTCAACATTACAGTTGCGATTGATCCCATGATGCCGCAGCAGTCAACGATACCGCCGAATACCATAGCACAGATGATCAGTGAGATAGTCCACATCATGCCGGACATACCTTCGTGAGAAAGAAGTCCTGCCAGTTCCTGAAGAACAGCGTCAGCGTCTTCAGCAACCTCAGTAGCATATCCATAGTTCAAGATGGAAGGGATGCTCTTCAGAGTCAGCCCTGTATGTGCCGTCTGCATTGCGATGAACGGGAAGCCCAGAACTACGCCGCCGATAAGTGAAGGCAGTGCAGGCATTTTCAGAGCTACCGCTGCGATTACGAATACAGGTGGGATCAGATACAGAACGCTTACATCAAAGTGACCACTGATGAACGTCAGGATCTGGTCGATAGTTTCCGTGTTGGCATTTCCGGAGTGATCTCCGAAGAATCCCATAACCAGGTAAACCAACAGAGCTACGATCAATGAAGGACCTGTAGTCCAGATCATGTGCTTGATGTGATCAAACAGATGGGAGCCTGCTACTGCAGGAGCCAGGTTGGTCGTGTCGGACAGCGGTGACATCTTGTCTCCGAAGTATGCTCCGGATACAACTGCACCTGCGGTCATTGCTGCAGGGAAGCCCAGTGCGGTACCTACTCCGATAAGAGCGACACCCATGGAACCTGCCGTCGACCAGGATGAGCCTGTTGCCAGTGATACGATGGAACACAGCAGACAAGCAGTGAATAAGAAGATGGAAGGTGCGATTACCTTGATTCCGAAGTACATCATGGAAGGGATAACGCCGCCTGTCAGCCATGAAGCAAGCATCAGACCAACAACGCCCAGGATCAGGATAGCCTGCATGGATCTGTTGATAGCAGCCAGAATGCCCTGCTCCAGGAAGGACCATTTCCATCCGTTCAGGACTGCGATGATTGCAGCGAATGCACCTGCCAGGATCAGCGCTACATGACCTTCTCCTGCATCGGTATCGATAAGGATACCCCAGAAGAGGAGAGCCAGCAGCACGATCATAACGATGATACATTGCCACATAGGTATTTTTCTACCCATAATAATTCCTCCTTACTAAATAATGTGAATAAATTACGTTTATATACTACCCTATGCGCAGAAATTTGCAATAGTACCAAAGTGCTGTTTTAACCTCGGACCATACGTAGTACTCAAGTGCTAAATCCCTTTGTTTTTAAGGTTTTTAAAGATTCCGACTTTTCCGTTAACTGTATTTTTTACTACTTTTTTTGAGTCTGGTTAGCACTTTTGACGGAGTTACCTTTTTCTTTTCCTTTGCTATGATTGCATTGTGTATTTATTGTCATTGCAGATAACCATCAAACCAAAACCAATCATTGTTTACCATTGTTTATTGAAGGAGGCATTTCATGAATGTTGACAACCTTAACGCTCTCGTAGGGGAGCACCATGCAGAAGAAGTCCGGGAATTAGTTTCCCAGGATGAATTTCTTCTCAAAAAAGCGCACCTGAGAAACCCGAAGGTCACTCTGGTGCTGGCGATCTTTCTCGGTATGTTTGGCATCGACCGACTTTACCAGAGCGGAGTCAAAGTGTTCCTTTGCAAGATCGCAATCCTGCTTTTAACGCTGGGGACCTGGTGGCTCGCCGACATCGGCTACAGCATCAGCACCACCCAGGAAGTCAATTACAACAGAATCAAAAATGCCGCTGCTCAACGCAGCGGCAATTCTTTTAGCTGATCTTTCTTTTTCTTCAACAGTTTGCTCAGGATTCTTCAGGCGTATCATCTTCACTTCCCATATCATCATTGGCTTCGCCGTTGATGAGGCAGATAACTCCGACTCTGTTCTTCACGTTCATCTTGCGAAAGATGTTATAGATATGTGTCTTGACCGTGCTCTCCGACAGGAACAGCGCTTCTGCGATCTCCTTATTGCTCTTGCCTGCATATATGAGCTCGATAAACTCTGATTCCCGCGGTGTCAGCTTGTAATTCCCACAGACCTCATCGATCCGAGGCTTGATATCCTTTCTGCTCTCCGCGGTCTGCCCCGTCCTGTCAAAGGATGCCAGAAAGTCTTCCTTATATTCATAGTACACATTGGCTGCATTGATGACCATCCAGAATATTATGGTCAGGTCCAGCGGCTCCCTGATGAACATGCTGTTGCCCCAGTAAACGGAGGTCTCGCCCCAGAAGTATGAAACGTAGTTCCAAAGAAGCAGCGCCGTTACCACGATCATGTAGATCAACTGCCGTTTCTTGTTTTCCGCTGAAGCATACAGGATGTGCCCTACCGATGAAGTCAGGAAAAGTATTATGAGAGCTACATCTGTGGCAAGCAGCAGCCACTTCAGCGTATAGAAATGCTCGATGCTCAAGAACAGCGTCAGCAACAGCCACATGGCCATGTAGAAGATCAGATACCGTCTGACAAGTGAATTGAGCAGCGCCAGGGCTTCCCTTGGAATGATGCTGCTCTGCAAGGATGTCCACAGATACATGGTTCCTGCTATTATACAGTTACCTATACGGAGCACCTTCAGGTTGCTCAGACCTCCGATAACGTAGTCACAGTAGTAGATCGCCATGTCGTAGAAGCACATTACCAGCATCACCGCCAGAAACAGCACCATGTATTTGTTGGTTTCCGAACGACCTTTTCTTCCTGCCAGAAGCGCTATGGTGAGCCCTGAGACTCCCAAAAATATTCCCAGCAGGTAACATATCAATATGATTTCTTTTGCAAACACGTTTTACACCCTTTTCTCTTACGTTAAAATACGAACGCATCGTAGATGGCTTTTATAGCCTCTTCAAAATCCTTGTTCTCCACTCCCACGATGATGTTCATCTCGCTGGAGCCCTGGTCTATCATTCTGATATTGACCCCTGCATCCGCCAAGGCTGTAAACAGCTTTGCCGACACGCCGGGTCGGAAGGACATCCCCGATCCTACCGTGGCTATCAGCGCCATATTTTCAAAAGCCTCCATGTGATCCGGCTTAAGCTGTCGGTCAAATTCGTCCATGATCTCTTCCAGCCTGCCGTCTATCGCCTTGTTGGAAAGCACCACCGACAAAGTGTCTATACCGCTCGGCAGATGCTCGATGGTGATGTCGTTGTCCTCCAGTATCCCCGCCAAACGTCTGATAAAGCCTCTCTCGCTGCTGAGAAGACTCTTGTAAATGGCGATTACCGTAAAGTCCCTGCTGCCGGCGATCCCCGTGATTATCTGCCCTTCCTCCAGCTTGGCAGGCTCTGCGGTGATCATAGTGCCGGGATCCTCCGGTCTGTTGGTATTCCTGATATTGATAGGGATATCCGCCACCCTTGCCGGATAGATAGCGTCCTCGTGAAGGACCGACGCTCCCATGTAGGAAAGCTCTCGCAACTCTTTGTAGGAAATAGTACTGATGGGTTTGGGGTCCTTTATGATCCTGGGATCTGCCATGAGGAATCCCGATACATCGGTCCAGTTTTCGTAGACCTCTGCTTCAATAGCCCTAGCGATAAGAGCCCCCGTTATATCGGATCCCCCTCTGGAAAAGGTCTTGATGCTGCCGTCAAGGCGCGAGCCGTAAAAGCCCGGGATCACAGCCTTTTCATGATTTGCCAGCTCCTTCTTGATAGTCTTATCCGTCAAGGACTCCATGAAGCGTCCCTTTTCATCGAACTTGACGAGGGATGCCGCATCTATGAAGTCAAATCCCAGGTAGGCGGCGACCATGATGGCGTTCAGGTACTCTCCCCTGCTGGCTATGTAATCCGCCGACGCCCCTTCTTCCAGGTTTTTTTTGATTATATCAAATTCTTTTCTTAAATCAAGGTCAATTCCCAGATTTACTTCCACCGCCATAAACCTGTCGCATATAACCTGAAAGATCTGCTCGTAAGGAATTTTGTGCTCTATATGTGTCTTGCAGAGATACAGCAGATCGGTGATCTTGCTGTCCTCGTCAAACCGCTTGCCCGGTGCGGAAACCACAACGTAGTTTATGGCTCCGTCCTCCTCTATGATCTTTCTGATTTTCTCGATCTGCAGTGCATCGGCTACCGATGAGCCGCCGAACTTGGCTACTTTAACTCCCAACTTCTATCTCCTTTCTCAGGACATCCACCTTATCGGTCTTCTCCCAAGGCAGGTCTATATCCGTCCTGCCGAAGTGACCGTAAGCGGCTACTTGCCTATATATAGGTCTTCTCAGATCCAGCTTCCTGATTATGGCTGCCGGTCTTAAGTCAAAATGCTTCCTTACTATTTCTGCCAGCTTCTCATCGCTCACCTTGCCGGTGCCGTAGGAATCCACAAGTATTGAAACCGGGTTGGCGATACCGATGGCATAGGCAACCTGGACTTCGCACTTGTCTGCAAGTCCTGCCGCCACCAGATTCTTGGCAACGTACCTCGCCGCATATGTGGCTGAACGGTCCACCTTCGTAGGATCCTTACCGCTGAATGCGCCGCCGCCGTGGCGTGCATAACCGCCGTAGGTGTCCACTATGATCTTGCGTCCCGTGAGCCCCGAATCCCCGTGAGGTCCTCCTATGACGAACCGCCCTGTAGGGTTTACATAGTACTTGGTATCGTCATCCAAAAGAGCGCCGTCTACTACCGGGCGGATCACATGCCGGATGATGTCCTCTCTGATCTGTTCCATCGTCACGTCCGGGTCGTGCTGTGTGGAAACCACGATGGTATCTATCCGCTTCACCTGCTCTCCGTCGTATTCCACGGTGACCTGGGTCTTGCCGTCAGGTCTTAAGTATGTGAGCGTCCCATTCTTTCGTACTTCCGAAAGCCTCCTGGAAAGTTTATGAGCCAGTGCGATCGGCATAGGCATCAGCTCAGGCGTTTCGTTACAGGCGAATCCGAACATCATTCCCTGATCCCCGGCTCCCGTCTCTTCGTCGTCTGCCGCCCGGTCGTCCGCACCTGCGGCCGCAGGACCTTCCTTGTACTCCAGAGCCTTGTCAACTCCCATGGCAATGTCAGGCGACTGTTCATCTATAGCCGTCAGAACGGCGCACACGTTCCCATCATAACCATATTCACTTCTGTCATATCCTATGTCACAAATCACTTCACGCGCTATCTTCTGGATATCGATGTAGCATTCGGTGCTGATCTCGCCCATGATCATGGCGTATCCCGTGTTGACCGTAGTCTCGGCAGCCACGCGCCCCTGAGGGTCCTTTTCCATAATAGCATCAACTATAGCGTCCGAGATCTGGTCGCAGATCTTATCAGGATGCCCCTCCGTTACCGATTCCGATGTGAATAATCTTCTCATTTCTTACCTCCGTGTGATTTCTGTAATTCTTCTGCTTTAAATTCCCGAGGATAAACATTAAAACCTCTTTCCAAAAGAAAGAGGCCTGGTTTCTGTTATTTTTCCTCATCTTTCAGAATACAATACTACGTACCCTGTAGGATTTGGCACCTTTTCCGTTTCACATCACATTTTATCAATTGTTCTGTGTGAACTTCCGCAGGTTGCCGGGCTTCATCGGGCCTATTCCCTCCGCCGCTCTTAATAAGGACTCTATTAAATTCACTACTTTATTATATCTCAATAAATTTCTCTGTCAATAGCTGTGGCTGCAAAGTTTTCTCCCCTTGTAATTTTTTTGAAATAGGGTATACTCTTGATAGTATGATGTGAGGTGTTTGATTTGAGCAAACCTAATTTAACTGTTATCGAAGGGGGACTGAGCGCCCCCACGGAAAAAAGAAAAAAGTATTTCATCTCTTCCTATGTGACTGATACCCGGCTCATGGGTGTTCTTGCTGTCTATATCCACTGGAAGCTGTCGGATTCCGTAGGCGATTCGGACTTTCACCAGTTCTTCTATATCGACTGCGAGGAAATGGGTCTGGAAACCTACAAGAGCGTTGTGGGCAGCAGCATAGACGAGATCACCGTCATCGAGCAGGCGCTGGTGGGAGGCCTCGGCGCCAGTAAGATCGACATAAGCCAGCGTCAGGTCCGAGGCATCCTCAGCCATTATAAGGTTTTTAACCAGCGGCACGACCTGCCTTTCCCTCAGGGATACAAGGAGTACAGCTTTCTCGTAGAGCCGGAGACCATCTTAAACCCCAACGAACACAAGGAACTGATGCAAAAGATCTGCGGCGAGATCGTCTCCGACTATCAAGCGGTAAATTATTTTCTCATGCGCTGCTTCGGCAGGGACTACAGCGGCGCCGCCTACCTGACGGAGGGAGAATTCCCGCTTGATCTGTACGATGAATACAGGCGCGCTACATTTTGCAAGAACGTGATCGACAAGGAGTCTGTGGGGGATGACGGTTCTGTATCCTACCTGTGCGAATCCCTCATCGAAATGGACAACAAGTATGAAACGGCTATATCCAAGGTTTGCATCAAGGACCATAAGGTCACCGGATTTGAGCGCTGCTCGGGATTTGCCGTAAGTACCGCTGAAGCCGCCATGATGTTGACCAAGGCGGAATTCGTCACTGTATATGAGGTAATGCTGTCGGATGAGGATATGGATAACAATATCGGCGAGCTGACGGTGAATCTCAACACGGTCATGTCCTCTCACGAAAACGGCAGATTGTTCATGGCTTTTAAGCAGAACAACGACCACGTCAACAACCGGGTCTTCCGTCTCAGCAACGATGTAAAGGGCATATATTTTCTCACCGACTACGGTCAGCTGATAGTCGCCGCCTACAGCCTGCCGGACATCCGCTCTCTGGAAAACAAGCTAAAGGCAAGCCCTCTGGCGCCTTTCCTCATGACCACGGCAAAATACGAGTTCAAGGAGCCGGTGCTGTTCGAGTTCATCCAGAGCGACTTCGAGGACTTCGACGACTTCCTGGATTTTATCAGAAACGATTAGGACCACATCTCATATTAGCTGCGTATCAGCGCCTCGCACAGTCCTTTGTTCAGCTTCTTGACAGGCGCTTTCGTCATATTGGACAATACTATGATGGCAAGATCCAGCTGGCGGCAAAACCAGAAGCTGGCGCGAAAGCCGTCGTCGGTCCCTTCGTGACCTAAAAATTCATAGCCTTCCTGCTGTCTCATGAACCAGCCCAGACCCATGCCTTCTCCGTTGTTGGGTACAGTGGCATGCTGATGCCATATCTCTTCGTAAAGTGCGGGATCCACCGCTCTTTTTTTTATGTTGAAGTTCGCCCATTTCATCAGATCGTACACATCGGACGTGAGGGTAGAGCTGGGACCGTGCTGCCGGTTGTATGGATAGTGAGGCTCCAAAACGATGGATCTGTCCGCCGCCTTAACGTGGGGCATCGCCATATTCGTCCTGTCGATAACTTCCGGCGCCAGGCTTCCGCCGGTACGCTCAAAGGTCAAAAATGTTGAATTTTTCATGCCGGCGGGCTTTAGAAAATGCTCCATCATAAAGTCTTCGTAGGATTTGCCTGATCGCTCGGCGATGATGAGCCCTAAAAGCTCGTATGCCATATTGCTGTAGCGAAATCCGCCCTCCCCCGGCGCCCACAGCATAGGCGTTTCCCGGACTTCCTCCGACAGGGCGTAATCCTTCAGCGCCTGCTCATCGATTCTGGGTTCATCCCAGTGATAATCCTCCACGTCTCCCATGCCGGAGGTGTGGGTCAGCATGTGATGTAACCTGATGTTTTCGCATCGTCTATCAGCAATTGACAAATAAGGCAGTAAATCGACAAGCCTTTCTTGAAGATCCAGCTTTCCTTCTTCAACAAGCTTCATGATCCCCATGGATGTGAACAGCTTGGACACTGAGCCACAGTGAAAGATGTGGTCAGCCTGCAGCGGATCTTTGGTCATGTAATTTTTATATCCTCTGGCGCCCGTGAAAGTGAGTGCATCGCCAGGGCCTGTTTTGTGCCCATCGCCCCATCTGACGCCGATGACCAGTCCCGGCACGTCGTACAGCTCCATGGACCGGTCTAAAAAATCCTCGCATATCTGATGAAATTTTCTTTTATCCTTTTGCATTGCAGTCCTCTCTCTTTTTAAGTATAATGGATTTAAAATTCGATGCGGCCTGCTGCCGCCATTCTGACGTTCATTATATCACGACCTACCACTTAAACATAGAATAGTGGGAGTGATTCAATGAACGCTACCTTGCAACGCCGGTTCAAACGTGCGCGTTCATTATATCATTTTTTAAGGAGCATAGAAATGCAATACAGAACTTTTAAAAAAATCGACGAGAAAGTTTCCCTGCTGGGGATGGGCGCCATGAGGCTGCCGTTAAATGAAGACGGTTCGGTGGACGAGGTCGCTTCCGTTGGGATCATCCGCAGCGCCATCGACGCAGGCGTCAACTACGTGGATACAGCCTATGGCTATCACGATGGTCAAAGCGAAGTAGTAGTCGGAAAGGCTCTGCAGGACGGCTACCGGGAAAAGGTGCTGCTGGCCGATAAGATGCCTATTTGGCTAGCAAAGGACCCGGACGCCATGAAGGAGATATTCTACACGCAGCTGGAGCGTCTGCAGACCGACTGCATCGACATGTATCTTGTTCACAACATCACCGTGCCTATCTGGAAACGATGCAAAAAATTCGGCTTGATGCCTTTCCTTGAGGAAATGCGGGACGCAGGCAAGATCCGTTATATAGGCTTTTCTTTCCATGATTCTCCGGACTTTTTCAAAGAGGTGCTGGAGGATTATCCGTGGGATTTCTGCCAGATCCAGCTGAACTACATGGACAAAAACCACCAGGCGGGAGTTGCCGGTCTGAAATATGCGGCTGAGAAGGGTCTCGGCGTTGTCATCATGGAGCCTCTCAAGGGCGGCAGGCTGACGGATGCTGTTCCTCCTACGGTGCAGGAGCTTTGGGATGGGGCTCATGTAAAGCGCACACCGGCTCAATGGGCCTTCAAGTGGCTTGCCAACATGCCGGAGGTTACGGTCATGCTCAGCGGCATGAGCAGCATGGATCAGTTGGAGAAGAATATTGAAATTCTCTCGGATGAGAATGTATCGGAGCTGACGGATTCGGAAAGGGCGCTGATCGACCGGGTTTCCGATGAATACAACCGGCTGATCCGGTATTCCTGCACCGGCTGCAAATACTGCCTCCCATGTCCTAAGAGACTGGACATCCCCAAGATCATCGGATACTACAACGATTGGAATGTGTATCAGCAGAATCCGTCCACCAAATGGGAGTACAGCACCTGGATCGACAAGGGCTATCACGCCTCCGACTGCATCGGCTGCGGAGCCTGCGAGAAAAAATGCCCCCAGAGCCTGAAGATCACCGAAGCCATGGAGCGCGCCGCAGAAGTGTTTGGGGTGTAACAGAAAGCCCATGAAGCCTCAACTATATTAAAAGCATAACGCAAAGAAACGCTGTCTCCTTTTTAGTGCGTTTACTACTGTTCCAGCCCTAGGGCTTCGATCACATCTGCCTTTTCCCCGGCAGGGAAAGCCACGATGAAGTCGTTGTGGGTGTTCTCCTCTTCGAATTCGTAGATAACATTGTTTCGATCCCCTATGTATCAATTATATGTGGAAAATTCAAAATAGTCAATTTTTAATCGGGCAGCGTTTATTACGCCGAAAACGCTGCCTTTGGCAGTCCTATGATTTCAAAATACATGGCAGTGTTTCCTAATAGAGTTTTCTCAAGATAATCTATCCGTGCCTTTTCCGTACCATTGTGTACATATATTTCCTGACCTCCTGAAAAACCAACAACCGGCTTTTTCATTCTGACACCGACCTGCGGGCAATCTGTGCTGAATGCCCAATGCCCATAATTGACTTCTATGCCGACATTTTCAAGTCCTTTTGCACATGCCTCTATAAACGGATGTGTGCTGTCTATACTCCAAGCCTCTTTCTTGCTTTCAATCACTTCTTCACGGCCTGTGTATGCGCTCCTCAAATTGGAATTTATCTCTACTGTCGCATTGAAATCCGAATCCTCCGCATGGAGTTCATCAACTATACTTTGAATCTCTGCCACTGCATCTCCCGTGGTCTCTGACGGCACCAATCGTCTATCATATATCGCAGTACATCTGTTTGGAACAACACACAAAGCATTTGGCTCATTCTCTAGGATAGTAAGTGTAATGCCGGATTTTCCAAGATCCTTATCTTCTTTTGCATTATCCATCACGTCTTTAGTTACTCTGGATATCAATTTGGAAGCCTTTTCCGCAGCATTGATGCCAAGCCATGGAGAACTGCCGTGGCAACTTTTCCCTTCGACTGTGACACGAATCTCCATTCTACCTCGATGTCCCAACATCAGCCTCAGGCTGCTGGGTTCGGCGCACACCATAGCATCAATGTCCACCCCATGCTCAGG
>JAUNBU010000057.1:0-8872 GCA_030526925.1 Bacillota bacterium
AAAGAAGGCGTGCGAGAGAGAAAACAGACCGCTGCTGCCAAAGGACCTTTTCAACCTGAAGGGGATCATGGTGGCAGGTACGGATTGCAATTGCTATAAGGATGAGCTGGAAGAACTGTGGGGGATCAGACCCATGGAGCTGTTCGCTGGGACTGAGCCAACTTGCATAGGTACGGAGACCTGGACGAGAGAGGGCATGTACTTTTTCCCTGACGCCTGCTTCTACGAGTTTATTCCGGAAAAGGAAATGATGAAAAATCTGGAGGATCCGGAATACCAACCGCAGACATGCCTCATGGACGAAGTTGTCAAAGGGGAAAAATACGAGATCGTCATTTCCGTGTTAAAGGGAGGAGCCTTCATGCGCTATCGCGTGGGCGATGTTTACCGGTGTGCAGGGCTTGAAAACAGCAGAGATCAGACCAAGATACCACGGTTTTATTACGTGGACAGGGTACCGGATATCATTGATATCGCAGGATTCACCAGGATCACCCGACAGTCGGTAGAAAACGTGGTAAAGCTGTCCGGACTTGATATCGAAGACTGGACAGTAGCCAAGGAATATACGGAGAACAATAAACCGGTCATGAGGATGTATGTGGAAATGGGTGCGGAGAACCTTTCCAATACGGCGGTGAGCCGGACGATCCTCAAAGATCACTTGACTATATATTTCAAGTATATGGATCACGACTACGAAGATCTGAAGAAGATACTGGGGATGGACCCGCTGGACGTGGTTATCCTCAGGTGCGGTGCTTTCGCCGAGTATGACAGGAGACACGGCAAAACGCTGCGAAAAATCAACCCGGAGGCTCATGAGATCAGAGAGCTTCTCAGGTTACAGGGCGAAGTAAACAGCGGGCTGAGGCTTGTGTAGGAGACAGTTATGTATAGTTTTGCATCAATATCGATCATAGCACTGTGTTGTTATACATTTTTGCTGGCGGCATTTGTTGCTGCGAAAAAAACACCTGTTGTAAATTCTTTTATAATGGTACTCATCAGCGGCGTTCTCTGGACAGGCGGTTCGTTTTGTATGCGAATACAGATCTTTCCAAGCATAGAGTTTTGGTTCCAGGTATCACTGCTGGGCATGTTTCTGATCTGTTATGCATTCTGCTGGTTTCTGATGGAATTTACCGATCAGAAAAACCCATTTCTCAACAAGTTATGGTTGATTCTTATGGTGGGGATCGGTGTCGTAAACATATTTACGGGGGTATTTCTTGAGGCGCCGAGAGCGGTGACTGCCGCTAACGGTGATACTGCTTTTATCTACGACTTTGGTTGGCCCGTAGCTGTGCTGTTCATTGCCTGCGGCGCCATCGTGGTCCACATGTTTGTACTGATGATCAAGTATTATATAGACGATGATTTTAAGAAAAAGCAGATGTTCCCGCTCCTGGTGGGAGTTGCGCTGGTGTTTACGGGGGAGCTGCTTTGGATGCTGCCTGCGCTGAAAGGGTTTCCCATCGACATCCTGTCGGCTCTCATCATGGTAATCTGTATGATTTTCACGCTGCACAGGAGGCGGCTTTTTAAGCTTACGCTGCTGCTTTCCAGGGAAAGCTGCTACTGCATCTCCATACTGGTATGCTTTGGGCTTTTCTTCTATTTTCTGAGACCGATCGAGGCGGCGCTTACAACTCTGCTGGGGCACAGCTTCACCAGGGTGGTGATGATGACCTGCCTTCTATTCGCACTTTTCACGGTGATGCTGTATATTTTGATGAAAAACTTTATCAACAAGGTATTCATCAGAGATGAGATAGCAAGAGCGAATGTGCTGAAGGAATTCAGCGAAACGGTATCAAATAGCCTTAAAATCGACGACATACTGGGCAAACTTGTAACGGTTATCAACGATACGATCCCTGTCAACAAGATTTACGTGTTTATCAAGGCAGAGGATGAGTCTAAATACAGGATGGCGTACAGTTTGAGTCCGCTCAGCGAAAGAACAGCTACTATCCATAAAGAGAACCCAATAATCAAAGAACTAAGAGAGCGGCATGAATGTGTGATGATGGAAGACTTTAAGTGTCTCACGGTCTATAAATCCATGTGGGAAAGCGAGAAGGAGCAGCTTGAAGATCTGGATGCCAGTTGCTTCATCGCATTGAAGGATGGCGGCGACCTTGTGGGAATAGTTGCTGTTTCCGGCAAGAAAGATGGCAGCAGGTTTTCATACGATGAGATCAGCTTCCTTGATTCTGTAGGTTCAGTGTGCTCCATCGCCGTGAAAAATTCCAGACTTTACGAGAAGGCATGGTACGAGGCTCGTATAGATGAACTTACGGGACTGCTCAACAGGAAATATTTTTATGAGATCCTCAACGAGGAATTTGAAAAGAACAAGACACGATCTTTGGCATTGATCATGGTGAACCTGGATGATTTCAAGCTGTATAATCAGCTCTACGGAAATAAGCAGGGAGATTTCGCACTTAAAAAGGTGGGAGAGATCCTGAGAGCTACGGTAGGCAGCTCCGGTTATGTGGCAAGGTGCAGCGGGAAAGAATTCGGGATCATCCTGCCACTCTTTGATACCATGGGCGCCAGGAAAATGGCGGAGACCATTCTGAAGCAGATTTCCGCTATGAACAGGAACATGGATGAAAAGGAATATTCCACCAGAGTACTGACGGCAAGCTGCGGCATCTGCACCGTTCCTTACGGAGCATCTAATGTGCGGGAACTGATGGATAATGCAGACATGGCAGTGTATCAGGTGAAACGCAGCGGGAAAAACGGGATACTGGTAACTACCGGAAGCACTGTGCTGCAGGGAGCAGATACGGCAAAGGAGCGTGAAAAGAAGCAGAAGCTGGACATCTATGAGGAATATGCACCTACTATCTATGCCCTCACGGCAGCTATCGACACCAAGGATCACTACACCTTCAGCCATTCGGAAAATGTTGAATACTACGCCACGGAACTGGCCTATGCCCTAGGGCTCAACGAAGAATCGGTAGAGATAATAAGAGAGGCGGCCTTGCTTCACGATGTAGGAAAAATCGGCATACCGGAAGAGATTTTGAATAAGAAAGCCAGGCTTACGGCAGAGGAATTTGAAACCATGAAGGGTCATGTGATGAATTCGGTGGGGATCATAAAGCATCTGCCGTCCCTGGATTACGTTATTCCTGCCGTAATTTCCCATCACGAAAGATGGGACGGAGGGGGTTATCCGAGAGGGTTGAGAAATGAGGAAATCCCTCTCTTCGGAAGGATCCTGTGCATTGCAGACTCCTTCGATGCCATGATTTCCATGAGGAGCTACAAAAAGCCGTTTCCGGTGGATTATGCCCTTGAAGAGATAAAAAACAATGCAGGAACCCAATTTGATCCTGCATTGGCGGAAGCATTTGTGAAACTGGTGGGCAGCGATAAAATCACGCCAAAGCTGGTGGAGCTAAAGAAAGCATAGGCTGATGCGCTCCTGAGACATCTTCGTGTCACTTTCTTCAGGGAGCTCCATAGTCAGCGCTGCGCCCAGAGGCAGGCTGCTCTGTGGATAGCTGTGTCCGGCTCTGAAATTGGCAAGGACCGGTTTGTTCCAAGGAAGGATGACTTCCTCAATAATTTGCTCGAAAGACAGTGCTTCCTGCGCGATGATGGTGCCGGGAGGCACTTTTTCGTGGTCCGGTTCCTCGCACTCTGTGAAGGTGCCCAGGATGATGCCGCTGCAGTCCCGGAACTTTCCTGCCAGGGAAAGGGCGGTCAGGGCCTTATCCAATCTGTAAGGGCGTTCGCCCACGTCCTCAAGGAAAAGGATCTTGCCCCGGGTGTCGATCTCATAGGCAGATCCCAGGGTAGATACCAGCAGAGAAAGATTACCGCCGGTCAAAGGGCCGCAGGCGCTGCCGGAACGCAGCACATTAAAAGGCTGACCGTCAGGGTTTTGAAGCCCTTTGATGGTCTCCGGAGAAAAGAGGCAGGCTTTAAGCGAGTCCATGGTGAAAGCGTCCAGCTTCCGGTAGTCCGTATTGGGCATGGGTCCGTGAAAAGTAACGAATCCACACAGCTTATTGATGGCAGTATGCAGGGCTGTGATGTCGCTGTAGCCTACAAGGACTTTGGGGTTTCGTCTGATGGTATCAAAATCCAGAAGAGGCAGCAGCCGGGCAGCGCCGAAGCCGCCTCGCAGACAGAATATTCCCTTGATGGTTTCATCTGCAAAGGCGCGATTCAGATCGTCTGCCCGCTGTCGGTCCGGTCCTGCCATATAGCCGTGAACCATGGAGCAGCTCGCCATGATAACAGGGTCAAGTCCCAGCATCTCGATGGAATTTACCGCCGCATCCAGATTTTCTTTCGGTACGGGAGAAGAGGGCGCTGTCAGAGCCACCTTGTCGCCCGGCTTTAATGGCTTAGGATAGGAAAGTGATTTCATGAAGACCTCCTGATAAAAAGTAACAAAAAAAGATGGGAGACACATCCATCTTTTCTTTGGTAATTTGCTCATTACTGTGCATTTAACTTATGCACCGGTGGGGACGGGTGAGACTTAGGCGTTAGCCTTGTTGAATCGCTTGGTTAATCGTGATACTTTTCTGGAAGCAGCGTTCTTATGGATGGTATGCTTTGCAGCCGCCTGCATAAGCTTCTTTTCTGCCAATGCCAGCTTTTCCTTAGCTGTCTCCATATCTCCGGCTTCGATTGCCGCATCAAAGGACTTTAAAATTGCTTTCAAATGATTCTTGATACGTCTGTTTCGTGCCGTCTTCTTGTCGATAACACGGATTCTTTTTTTCGCGGATTTGATGTTTGCCATTAAATTCACCCCACTTTGTTATTATATAGCTTAAATTCGCAACCATAAGTATATATGAATAAAAGAAAATTTGCAAGGGAAAAATCATAATAAAACGAGAAAAGAGAAAGAAGGGCGAATACATGAAATACAGGACCGATCTGGCAATAGAGCGAAAGGAAATCCTGGACGGAGAGAATAAAGGGGCAGCGGAGATAGAGGGCGTGACGATGGAAAAGGAAGACTACGAAGGAGGAGTCAAAGCTACCAGGATAGCTATCACCAGTCTGGCAGGAGAAGCCAGGATGGAAAAGCCCATGGGAAACTACATCACCATAGAAGCAGAAGGGATCTTAGAAGAAAAGGAGGGTATCAAGGACAAGGTGGAGCACGCCATCGCCGTGGAGCTGAAGAAGCTCATCAACTTTCATTATCATTTGAAGGTGATGGTCGTAGGGCTGGGGAACAGGGCTGTTACGCCGGATTCCCTGGGCCCTGTTACCGCATCCAAGGTGCGTATCACCAGGCATCTGTTTATAATGTTTGAAGCCGACGGCGATGATGAGATGTCCTGCGTCAGCTGCATCGTTCCGGGAGTTACCGCTACCACCGGTATGGAGACTGCGGACATCATCAAGAAAGCGGTAGAGCTTTCGGAGCCGGAGGTGGTCATAGTCATAGATTCCCTGGCAGCCAGGGATATAGAGCGAGTCAGCACCACAATCCAGATCACCGATACGGGCATCTCACCGGGCGGCGGTATGGGCAACACGAGAACGGGGATCAATGAGGATACGGTGGGAGCCAAGGTGATAGCCATCGGAGTGCCGACGGTCATAGATGCCACCACCATCATCAGGGATGCGCTGGCGGACAACATGGACAGCGCCGAGTCTATAGAAAAGTACATCGAAGAGTATGACCGGCAGATGATAGTCACATCCACGGATATCGACATGCTCATCAAGGATTTTTCCGATATAATTGCCAATGGGATAAATAAAACCATCCACCCCGGCATATATTCATAGGAGAAATCTTTGGAGGACAACTATGAAAGACAAGAGCAAGATTCTGCTGGCAGTTGCCATCATCATATTTTTATGTTCTACGGTGTTTTTCCTGAAGCTTAACCCGGTTTCTGCGCTCACATCTGTGTTGATCGACGAAAAGCAGCTGGGGGAGTTGTGCATCGGACAGGTGAATCCGACTTCGGAAGCATCCGGTCCGAACGGTGCGGATGAAGATAAAGCGCCGGAAGGCGGCGCGGATGATGATGCTGAAAAAAGTCAGCAGGTGCCTATAGTTGAGGAAGAGCCACAGGAGGAGCAGCAGGTCACCGTGACGGGGGATCCGCTGGTGATCATCTATCATACACACGGAACCGAATCATATATGCCTCACTCGGAGAGCAACTACCACAGGGAAGCTGAGGATGGGACTGTCAGAGAAGTGGGGACGGTTCTGGAAAACGAGCTGAAGAAGAAAGGGATCAATGTGGTCCACGACAAGACCATCCACGATAGACCTTCCTATAATGAATCCTACACCAGATCTCTTGCTACCATCAAAAGCCTGATGGCTAAATATCCGACGGCAGTATACGTCATAGATCTGCATCGTGATGCCGCCGCCTCGTCGGCGACAGAAGGAAAGTACCTGGAGATAGACGGGCAGCGGGTGGCCAAATTCAGCCTGGTGGTGGGAAAGGCCAACGAAAACTATGTGGAGTTGTACGACTACGCACAAAAAGTCAGCCAGACTGCGGAAAGCCTTTACAAGGGATACGGCGGACCCATCATTGAGAAGGAATACAACTACAACGGATACGTGAGCAATAAGGCTATCCTATTGGAAGTGGGAAACAACAAGAATACGATAGACGAAGCGAAATTGTCGGCCAAATACTTTGCAGAGGTGATGGCAAAGATCATCGGCGGACAGTAGGAGGCGGATTCCGGGCGAATACGAAGAGAAAGGGCGTTTTGCAAATGAAAAAAATGATCATCGGGATGCTTTTGATATTTCTGCTGTTTTTCGGCGGGGCTTCCTGCATCCTGTATCTGGACAACCTGTGCTTTGAAACCACCGGGCAGGGAGGAAATTTGGTTTTCAATGTTGCCAATTGACGGGAATTACATTAGAATAAAGGATATACAACAACAGACGAGAGGCAAACATGAAGGATTATCAAAAATACATCAGAAATTTCAGCATCATTGCACACATAGACCACGGTAAATCCACCTTGGCAGACCGGATCATCGAGAAGACCGGTCTTGTTTCCAAGCGGGAAATGCGGGAGCAGTTTTTGGATAACATGGAGCTGGAGCGTGAGCGGGGCATCACCATCAAGCTGCAGACCACAAGGCTGGTGTTTCGGTCCAAAGACGGCAACGAATACATCTTTAACCTCATCGACACGCCGGGCCATGTGGACTTTACATATGAGGTGTCCCGAAGCCTGGCAGCCTGTGAAGGAGCCGTACTGGTAGTGGACGCTACCCAGGGGGTAGAGGCGCAGACGCTTGCCAATGTCTACCTTGCCATGGATGAGGATCTGGAGATCATGCCGGTGCTCAACAAGATAGATCTGGCGTCGGCAAGACCGGACGAAATCAAGGAAGAAATCGAAGAGGTCATCGGGGTGGATGCTCAGGAAGCGCCTCTGGTTTCTGCCAAGGAAGGCATCGGTATCGAGGAGCTGCTGGAGGATATCGTGGAGAAGATCCCTGCGCCGTCGGGTGACGAGCACGGCAAGCTGAAGGCGTTGATCTTTGATTCCTATTACGACAACTACAAGGGCGTGGTCATCTATACCCGCATCTTTGACGGCAGCGTCAAGGAAGGCGACATGATCCGCCTGATGAATACAGGGAAAAAATACGAGGTGACGGAGGTGGGAGTCTATTCCCCCGGACCTGTTGAATGTAAATCATTGCGTGCCGGAGAGGTTGGCTATATTTGTGCCAGCATCAAGCAGGTGTCGGATGCCAGAGTGGGCGATACCATCACCATTGATGAAGACCCTACATCAGAGCCGCTACCGGGATACAAGAAGGTGCAGCCCATGGTCTACTGCGGCATCTATCCGGCAGAAGGTGAAAAGTACGAGAATGTAAAGGACGCACTGGAAAAGCTGCAGGTCAACGATGCGGCATTTCACTTCGAGCCGGAGACTTCTACTGCTCTGGGCTTCGGATTTCGGTGCGGTTTTCTGGGGTTATTGCACATGGAGATCATCGTTGAGCGGCTGGAGCGTGAATTTGACCTGGCTGTCATAACCACTTCTCCAAGCGTTATCTACAAGGTGGTACTTACCGACGGCAGCGTGGAGATGGTGCAGAATCCGTCCAATCTGCCGGATCCCATGTCCATCGACCACATAGAAGAGCCTATGGTAAAGGCGGACATCATGGTTCCCAAGGATTACGTGGGAAATATCATGGAGATATGTCAGGAGCGCAGAGGCAAGCTGCTGAACATGGAGTACATCACCGAAAGTAGGGTGAACCTTCACTACGATATGCCTCTCAATGAGGTTATATACGATTTCTTCGATGCGCTCAAATCCAAGACAAGAGGGTACGGTTCTCTGGACTATGAATTTTCCAGATACGAGCCGTCCAAGGTGACAAAGCTGGACATCCTGCTGAACAAGGATCTGGTGGATGCATTTTCCATGATCGTACACGAATCAAAGGCTTATGCTCGCGGCAGATTCGTCTGCTCCAAGCTGAAGGAGATCATTCCAATGCACCAGTTCGAAGTGCCTATCCAGGCGTGCATCGGACAGAAGGTCATAGCGAGAGAAACGGTAAGAGCCTACAGAAAAGACGTAATTGCAAAGTGCTACGGCGGCGATATTTCAAGAAAAAAGAAGTTGTTGGAGAAGCAGAAAGAAGGGAAAAAGAGGATGCGCCAGTTCGGTACCGTGGAGGTGCCGCAGGAAGCGTTTACTGCAGTGTTGAAGTATGACGACAACAAATAATCTTGGGATCTACCTTCATATTCCATTTTGTGTGAGGAAATGCAAGTACTGCGATTTTCTCTCCTTTGGATGTGACGACAGCAAGGTTTTGTCAGAATATGCACAGGCTCTGATCC
>JAUNBU010000057.1:8972-10423 GCA_030526925.1 Bacillota bacterium
AGAGTACATAGCAAGAACGATGCCTTTTATTCATTTCAGCGGGCGAAGAAAGCAGGCTTTGACAACATAAACCTGGACATCATGTTCGGCATCCCCGGGCAGAGCATGAAGGACTGGAAGGACACGGTCAGGCAGTGCATTTTCTTGGGACCCGCCCACATCTCTCTTTACAGCCTCCAGATAGAAGAAGGAACGGAATTTTATGATCTGTATAAAGAAGGCAGCCTGGAAAAGGTGCCGGAGACCATCGACCGGGAGATGTATCATACGGCACTTAAGATGATGAAGAGCGCCGGATACATCCACTACGAGATTTCCAACTGCGCCCTGGAGGGGCGTGAAAGCAGGCACAATCTGAAGTACTGGTCCTATGACGAGTATCTTGGCATGGGTCTGGGCGCAAGCTCCTTTGCAGGAGGAAAGAGATTCAACAACTGTAAAGATATGCACGGCTACCTCGCCGCCATCAGGGAAGACGTCCCTCCGGTGGATGAGGAAAGCGTTGAGAAATACAGCGAAAAAGAGGAGATGGGCATCTACGTGTTCACGGGTCTTAGAAAGTCTGCGGGGATATCCCTGGAGGACTTCAGAAAGACCTTCGGCAGAGATCTGTTCGACGTATACGAGAGGGGAATCTTAGGCAGATACCGAGGATTGCTCATATTGGCGGATGACAGGCTGTACCTTTCCGAGAGGGGTATGGATCTGTCCAACAGGATAATGATGGAGTTTGTATGATGAAAAAATACGTAATGGCACTGGACCAGGGAACCACCAGCGCGCGCTGCATCCTTTACGATAGGCAGGGCAGGCAGGTGAGCGTTGCACAGAAAGAATTCAAGCAGATATATCCCAAGGCTGGGTGGGTGGAGCACGATCCCATGGACATTTGGTCCACTCAGATAGGCGTGGCACAGGAGGCTCTGCTGAAGGTGGATGCCACCTATAAAAACATAGATTCCATCGGGATCACCAACCAGAGGGAAACGACGGTGGTCTGGGATAAAAATACAGGAGAGCCTATCTATAACGCCATAGTTTGGCAATGCAGAAGAACGGCGGAGTTTTGCGATGAACTGCGGGCGCAGGGAGTTGTCGATTCCTTCCGTGCAAAGACAGGGCTGCCCATCGATCCCTACTTTTCGGCTACCAAGCTGAAGTGGATCCTGGAAAATGTTGACGGGGCTTACGCTCGTGCAAAGGCGGGCGAGCTGCTGTTCGGCACTATAGAGACGTGGCTCATCTGGAAGCTGACCGATGGAAAGGCACACGTCACCGACTATTCCAACGCTTCCAGGACCATGATGTTCAACATCCATGAACTGTGCTGGGATGAGGATATACTCAGACAGCTTGACATCCCGGTATGTATGCTGCCGGAGGCGCGACCTTCCAGCATGATATACGGGGAAAGCGATCCGCTGCTCTTCGGCGGTCCTATCATTATTTCC
>JAUNBU010000058.1 GCA_030526925.1 Bacillota bacterium
GTACCCATCAAAAAAGCTGCCCCGGTTTGATCCGAAGCAGCTCTTCCTAATCTTTATCTTATCAATTGCTGTGTCGCTTATTCTTTCTCTTTGGCTTCTGCCTTCTGTCTCTTGGTGTGCTTATAGGATATGGCACATGCCAGAGCACATCCGCCCCACAGACCGATACAAGCGATACACATCATGATTATTGCACTTGCGCCCATTGGTATACCTCCTCACTAATTATCATCATAGCCCGGAGCATCCTCAGGCTTCTCGTAAAAGCCCTTCTTGCCCTTCATGGCTGCCAATATTATGGTACCTACTACCAGGAATCCTATCATAATGAATCCGATCCACATAGGATAGCCTTCGTACCCGTCTCTGAAATAGGTGATAAGGTTCGTGATGGTAGTGTATCCCAAAACGATGACCGTGATGACCTTAAGACACCAGGTCCACCATACTCCTACGCTGAAGTTGGAATATTCGTTGGCTGCCTTCCTGAGCTTTTCAGGCTTGAAGAACCAGCCGATGAGGATAACCTCGATAACGCCGCACATAACGATGCCGATATTGTTGGCGATGTAGTCTGCCAGATCCAGGAAGTACATACCTGCGCCTGTTATGAACAAGAGGGAAATCACAAATGCAGGAACCAATACCAAAGTTGTAGCCTTGTTGTGGGTCATTTCCCACTTGTCCTGGATACCCGTGATTACAGCCTGCAAGATCGAGATCAGCGACGTAAGCCCTGCCGTGAACAGGGATACGAAGAACAGGATCCCAAACAGAGTATTGAACGCCGGCAATGTACTGATGGCTGTAGGGAACACCATAAATGCCAGTCCGATACCTGCTGCTGCAACTTCATCCACGCCTACGTTCTGCACATAAGCCAGATAACCGATAATGGAGAAAATACCGATGCCGGCAAAGATCTCAAAGCCATGGTTGCTGCACGCCGTAATGAACGCAGTGTTGACAACGTCTTCCTTCTTAGGCAGATAGCTGGAATATGAGATCATGATGGCGAATGCTATGGACAGACTGAAGAATACCTGCCCGTAAGCAGCTACCCATACATCAGGCTTGGCTATAGCAGACCAGTCCGGTGTGAACATGTAAGCAAGTCCATCAACTGCGCCCGGAAGGGTTATACCTCTGATCACTATGATGATGGTGCACAGAAGGAGGATCGGCAGGCAGATCTTACATGCCAAATCGATTCCCTTGTTGATGCCTCTGTACATTACAAATGCCACTACCGCCCATACGATCAGGAACGGCAGGATCATGTTGGTCTGGATGCCGCCCACGTCCGTCATGGAGTCGGTGATCCCCAGGAATCCGAAAAAGAATCCGGTAGTATCTTCGCCCCACTGATTCCCAAACGAGAATGCGATGTAGGAAAGTACCCATACAACGATGGCGAAGTAGTAAACGGAAATAAGGAATGCGGTCAAAACCTGTGCCCAGCCCAGCCACTCGAACTTCTTGTTGATCCTGGCGAAGGTTCCGGGAGCGCCCGACCGATAGGTCTTACCTAATGTGTATTCCAGGATAAGGATCGGAATACCTGCTGTTAAAATAGCGAATAAGTAGGGAAAAATAAATGCGCCGCCACCATTTGTCGCTGCGATATACGGGAATCTCCAAAGGTTTCCCAATCCTACAGCGGAACCGATGGCCGCCAGCATAAATGCCAGCTTCGTGTTCCATTGTTCTCTCAAAATTAACTCACTCTCCTCAAAAAAATAAACACTATAAAATAAATTGCCTCTTGCAAAGACCTGTAAATTATATAACTGTTTAGTATAAATTGTCAATGTTTTTTCTATTTGTATACACAAAAAACGGCAGTTTTTTTTGTGCCCAAAAATAGTTTGTATATATCACTAAAAAGCCATATAATATATGTATTAAAATTTGTTATTTTCGATAAAGGAACAAAAAATGCACGAATTTCCCATTACACAGCAGATCATCAAAATATCAAGCGAGCACTGCCAAAAAGCAGGCGGTAAGAGGGTCACCAAGGTCAATCTGGTCATCGGCGACTACTCGGGATACGTGGGAGAGTCGGTCCGCATGTACTTCGACATCATCTCTCAGGACACTCTCTGCCAAGGAGCCGACGTCCGGATCACCCATATCGAGCCAAAGCTGAGATGCCCCGACTGCGGGCACCTTTTTAAGAAAGCCCACCTTTCCTTTGACTGCCCCAAGTGCGGCGGTCAGGGAGAGCCTACCGACATCGGCAAGGAATTTTACATCGACAGCATCGAGATAGAATAACGGTGCGAAAGAACAAACGCAAGATAGAGCAGCCACACCAAAGAACAAACGCAAGGAGGAAATGGCCAAGTGTCCGGAAAACAAAGCGAAAAAATCAGTCTCTGGGGAATCGTCCAGGGCGTAGGCTTCCGTCCCTTCGTGGCTAAAACAGCGGACAGGCTCCGGATGAAGGGAGAAGTCCGCAATATCGGCGGTCTGGTGGAGATCACCCTGACCGATACGCCTCAGCGGATCGCGGATTTTATAGACGTTTTGTTAAGAGAAAAACCGGCTCCCGCTGAAATCGTCCACATCAAGCGTGAGACCGTTTCATACCGGACCTTCGACGATTTCTCCATCATCAAGAGCCACGACGGCAGTGACGAGGCCGCCATGATCCCTGCCGATCTTGCCATCTGCCCCCACTGCCTTGAGGAACTGTACGACGAGAAAAACCCCAGATATCAGCACCCTTTCATCAGCTGTATGATCTGCGGTCCCAGATACACCATCATAGACAAGATCCCATACGATCGTGACAACACTTCTATGGTGGATTTTCCCATGTGCGATTTCTGCGAAGGGGAATACACCGACCTCCACGACAGGCGGTACCACGCCCAGACCATCTCCTGCCACGACTGCGGACCTTCTCTCTTATGGAAAGGGCACACGGGCGCATCCGCACCCGGTTCAAGGGCATTTCATGCAAAGGCTGAGGCTGCCGAGCTGCTGGACCATGCCGCCGGGATCCTTGCAAAAGGCGGCGTTACTGCTTTTAAAAGCGTAGGCGGCTACAATCTGGTGGCGGACCCCCGCAACGATGCAGCCGTTGCCAAGCTGCGGCGGATCAAGCACAGAGAAGAAAAGCCTTTCGCCGTCATGTTCCGAAGTTTAGAACAGATCAAAGAATTCTGCCATGTGGATCCGGTAGAAGAAAAGCTTCTGGCATCCTCAGCTCGTCCCATCCTGCTGCTGGAACACAAAGAGCTTCCATATAAGGAGCTGAACAAAAGCCGTTTTATCGGTTCATTTCTTCCCAGCCTGGCAGCACAGTACATGCTGCTGGACCGGATCAGTCCGCTGATCTTCACCAGCGCCAACCTTTCGGACATGCCTATGATCAAAGACGAAGATGATATGTTCTCTCTCTTTGAAAAGGAGCCTCTCATCGACGGTATACTATATAACAAGCGCCGTATCCTGGTTCGTGCCGACGATTCCGTGGCACGGGTCATCGACGGGCAGCCTCAGATGATCCGGCGTTCCAAAGGATATGCACCGGTACCCCTCTATGTGGATATGCCGCAGCCTTCTGATCCGGAGAAGGGCGCCCTTTCCAAAAGGAGCATCTTTGCCTCAGGCGGTCAGCTTAAAAACTCATTCGCACTGACTAAAGGAAGCTTCGTATACATGAGCCAGTTTTTCGGGGATATGGACACGGTGGAAAACCAGCAGGTTTATTCAGGATCCCTGGATTCCTTAAAGTCCCTGTTCAGAATAAACCCGGACGCTGTGGTCTGCGACCTGCATCCTCTCTATTATACGACGGGATTTGCCGAAAGGTATGCACGTGAGCATGAGCTGCCGCTGCTGAAGGTCCAGCACCACCATGCCCATGTGGCTTCCGTCATGGCGGAAAACAATCTGTCAGGCAAGGTCATAGGCGTCAGCTTCGACGGTACGGGGTACGGTGTTGATAATTGCATCTGGGGCGGAGAATTTTTCCTGTGCGAGGGTCCGGACGCCTTGCGGATCGCCCATCTGAAATACGTGGATATGCTGAGCGGTGATGCTTCCGTAAAGGACGCCGCACGGTCAGCGTTAAGCTATCTTCACGCCCACGAAAACGGCTATTTGACAGAGGATAAGGACCCTCGGACTTCAGCCGGCGCCACCGGATCCACGCTACACGAAAGCAGAAGCAGCGCACCTACTCATTACGACCTGCTTCAGACATGCCGCATCGCAGCTGATTGCCGCCAAATCCCGGTGGATCTTGCCGATATCATAGAATTCGGCGAAGAACGACTGCTGAGTATTCCCGACGCACGAATCGTCCTGCCTGCGCTGAAGCAAGGAATCAACACGGTCAAAAGCTCCAGCATGGGACGTCTCTTTGATGCGGTCTCCTGCCTGCTGGGGATCAAAGACTACAACGACTACGAAGGTCAGTGCGCCATATTATTGGAGGATGCTGCCGCCTTCGCTCAGAAGCATCCCGGAAAGGAAAGGCATTGCGACCTGGCGCTGGACTTCCATAATAAAATCATCGAGCTGATCGTAGAGCAGTGCAGGATCACCAGGCGCGACTGCGGCGCCACTCAAGTCGCCCTCACCGGCGGCACGTTCCAAAACAAGATCCTCATGGCGGGCGTACTGAAAAAGCTGCGCACGGAGGGCTTCACGCCTTACTACAACATCTCCGTAAGTCCCAACGACGGTGGGATCGCTCTGGGGCAAGCCTATATCGCCATGGCCGCCCTGCAATCAAAGAACTGAGCCCTTGACCTTTTTCCAAAAAAATTTCAGCGTCCCGAATGCTTCATGCACTCAAGACGCTGAATTTTTTTGATTTTTGTTCCTCTGCCAGCCTTTACATCAATGCGGTCTCTCTGTCAGCCAGCTCCTTGTAGGTATGATATTTTTCCTTAGCTTCTTCCTCTGTCATGGCAAACAGCTTATCTGCGATCTCAGGGAATTCCTTTGCCAGCGAAGAGTATCGGATCTGATCCATGATAAATCCTCTGAAGTCTGCCGTAGGCTCCTTGGAGTCAAGGATAAACGGATTCTTGCCCTTCTTCTTAAGCTCCGGATTGTATCGATACAGATGCCAGTATCCTGCGTCTACCGCATCCTTGATATTCTCCTGAGACTTGCCCATGCCTTTCTTCAATCCGTGGTTGATGCACGGTGCATATGCGATGATGATGGACGGACCATCGTAAGCTTCCGCTTCGATCATCGCCTTCATCAGCTGATTCTTATCTGCACCCATGCCTACCTGTGCCACATAGACATATCCATAGGACATTGCCATGAGCCCCAGATCTTTTTTCTTTATCCGCTTACCGGAGGCTGCGAACTTGGCAATGGCAGCAGCAGGTGTCGCCTTGGATGCCTGACCGCCGGTGTTGGAGTAAACCTCCGTATCGAAGACCAGAATATTGATGTTCTCTCCCGATGCCAGCACGTGATCCAAGCCGCCGTAGCCGATGTCGTATGCCCAGCCGTCGCCGCCCAGCGCCCATACGGATTTCTTCACCAGGAAGTCTTTCAGCTCGGCTATCCTCTTGCAGAGCATGTTGACAACTTCGTCGGTAGTGCTCAAGCTCTCTATTGCCTGCATCACCTTGTCGCTCTTGGCCCTGGACTCCTTGCCGTCATCCTTGTATTCGATCCATTCTTCCATGGCTTCCTTCAGGTTTTCGTCCACGTCCAGCTCCAGAAGAGCCTTCATGTTGTGTTCGATCTTTTCACGCATCTGGTTGGCTGCCAGCAGCATACCGTACCCGTATTCAGCGTTATCCTCAAAGAGAGAGTTTGCCCATGCCGGTCCCTTGCCGTCTTCATCCTTGCAGTACGGCATGGATGGCGCTGAGGCGCCCCAGATGGACGAACAACCCGTGGCATTGGCGATGAGCATCCTGTCACCGAACAGCTGTGTTGCCAGCTTGATATACGGCGTCTCACCGCAGCCTGCACAAGCCCCGGAAAATTCGATATACGGCTTGGCGAACTGGCTTCCCTTGACGGTTCCCGTGTCCACCTTCTCTTCTTTTCTTGAAATCTTGATGCCGTAATCCCAGTTCTCCGTTTCACCGACCACATCAGCATAAGGCTTCATAACCAGCGCCTTTTCCTTGGAAGGACAGATATCAGCACAGTTGCCGCAGCCTAGGCAGTCCAGAGAGGAAAGCTGCATCCTGTACTGCAGACCTTCCATTCCCTTACCCGTAGCCTTGATGGTCTCAAATCCTTCAGGTGCATTGAGCTTTTCTTCTTCATTGAGCAGCATCGGTCTGATGGCTGCATGAGGACACACGAAGGAACACTGGTTGCACTGGATGCACTTATCGGACTGCCACTCCGGCAGATATACGGCAACGCCGCGCTTTTCGTAGGCAGCCGTGCCCGATGGGAAGGTACCGTCTTCAATGCCGTCAAATGCACTTACAGGCAGATCGTCTCCCTCCTGTCTGTTCATCGGAATGAGGACTTCTTCGATGAACTCCGGAAGCTCATCAAACCGTTCCTTAGGATTCTCCACATTGAGCCATTCCTCAGGTATGTCTATCTTTCTGATGGCTGTGATGCCTTTGTCAACGGCAGCACAGTTCATATCTACGATATTCTGACCTTTTTTCTTATACGCTTTTTCGATTCCTTCCTTCAGATACTCTATGGCATCATCGATAGGAATAACTCCCGTCAGCTTGAAAAATGCGGCCTGCATGATCATGTTTATCCTGCTGCCCAGCCCGATCTCTTCGGCTATTTTCCAGGCATCGATCACATAGAAGTTGATGTTCTTCTTTGCCAAATCTCTCTTGACCTTCGCCGGCAGGTTCTTTTCGATGTCTTCGTCATCCCACAGACAGCTGAGAAGGAAGGTTCCGCCTTTTTTCAGATCCTTCAGCATATCGTACTGTCTTATGTAAGCCTGGTTATGACAGGCTACGAAGTCTGCCTGGTTGATCAGGTAGGTGGACTGGATCGGATGTTCTCCAAATCTCAGGTGAGAGATGGTAACGCCTCCCGATTTCTTGGAGTCGTATGCGAAATACCCTTGAGCATAAAGATCCGTCTTGTCACCGATGATCTTGATGGCAGTCTTGTTAGCGCCTACCGTACCATCGGAGCCCAGACCCCAGAATTTACACTTGATGGTGCCTTCCGGTTCTCTGGCGATTCCTTCCGTGTATGGCAGAGAGTGTCCGGTCACGTCATCTTCGATCCCTACCGTGAAGTGGTTCTTAGGCTTCTTGTGATATAGATTGTCGTAAATGGAGTGTACCATGCCCGGCGTGGTATCCTTGGATCCCAGACCGTATCTGCCGCCGTAAACCTCCGGTGCATTTCTCTCTCCGTAGAGCATGGTCTTTACGTCCTGGTAAAGCGGTTCACCCAGAGCGCCCGGCTCCTTGGTCCTGTCCAGAACTGCGATCCTTTCCACGCTCCTCGGGAGCACCTCCATGAAATATTTCTTAACAAACGGTCTGTAAAGCCTTACCTTGATCAGTCCGACCCTATGACCTTCCGCTACCATCTTGTTCATAGTCTCTTCGATGGTCTCGCATACGGAGCCCATAGCCACGATCACGTTCTCTGCATCCGGTGCGCCCACGTAATCAAAAGGCTTGTAGCTTCTTCCCGTCAGCTCGCTTATCTTGTTCATGTAGTCTACAACGATCTCAGGAATTTCATCGTAGAATTTATTGGACGCTTCTCTTGCCTGGAAGAAGATATCCGGGTTCTGAGCCGTACCTCTTATTACAGGGTGCTCAGGATTGAGCGCTCTGTCCCTGAACTCCTGTACGGAGTCCCAATCTACCAGTTTTCTGAAATCTTCATAGCTGAACACTTCTATCTTCTGGACTTCGTGAGATGTTCTGAAGCCGTCGAAGAAATGCAGGAACGGAACTCTCCCCTTGATAGCGGAAAGGTGTGCGATACCGCCCAGATCCATTACTTCCTGTACGGAACCGGATGCCAGCATAGCGAATCCCGTCTGTCTGCACGCCATAACGTCTGAGTGATCTCCGAAGATACACAGGGCATGGGTAGACAGGCTCCTCGCCGCCACGTGAAATACGCCCGGCAGAAGTTCACCTGCTATTTTATACATATTCGGAATCATCAACAGCAATCCCTGGGATGCCGTGTATGTAGTGGAAAGTGCTCCGGCTGCCAGGGATCCGTGTACTGCCCCTGCTGCGCCGGCTTCCGACTGCATCTCTGCCACCTTGACGGTCTGCCCGAAGATATTCTTCCTGCCATATGCTGCCCATTCGTCCACAACTTCTGCCATCGTCGATGAAGGTGTGATCGGGTAGATAGATGCAACATCGGTGAAGGCATAAGAAACGTGTGCCGCCGCCGTATTACCATCCATTGTTTTCATTCGTCTTTGTGTCATGATTTCCCTCCAATTTTGTGCCGCTTCTCAATTGTACTAAATATGGCACATTAACATACACTTTATCGTAATAAACTACCTTTGTCAACCATGTACTAAAAATTATACAAAATACATGAAAAAACTTGAAACCCTTGAAATTTCAACGACTTTGATAGTTTTTTAACAAGCCTTGAACGCTTGTTATGAACCCCATTTACTGATATAATACTATTCAGAATCAAGCACAATGGGAGCAAAATACGTTGGATAAATTTAAAAAGATAAAAAACTGGAAACACGAAAAAGAGTTCGATACAAAAACGCTCTTTACCGATATATCGGGCGCCGATGCCGATGATGCGTCGGTATCTCCGGCTGCAAGCGATCAGCCTCAGAAGGAAAAGCCGTCCGGTGATACGCCTGTAAAGAATCCGGCAGACACTGCATCTTCTTCCGATGGCAAGTCAACGGGCTCCGGCACCAGCAAGATAGCCGATCTGAAGGATATCACCGACTTTCAGAAGCAAGAAGCGGACGGTAGAGAAACTCAGGTCTACGAGCCGCGCCCTCTGACGCCTGACGATGAGATATACGAGGATGTGCTGGAGCATTTCGCTTCAGCCCCTACCAAGCCTAAGTACTGGTTTGAGGAGCTGGGAGACTACTGGTCCTGCAGCTGCGGTCATATCAACAAGGGTGACCGCTGCAAGAACTGCGGTCTGGAGCGTGAGCTGCTCCGTTCACTTTTCATCCTGCACAAACCGTCGGATGCGCCCGGCAAGCTGAACAAGAAGCTAAAGAACATGCAGAAGGCAGAAGCCAAAGCCGAAGCCAAGGAAGAAAAGAAGCAGAAAAAAGAGCAGACAAAGGAAACGCCGAAGAAAGAAGATGGAGCAACTTCCGCAGAAACACCTGATCCAAAGAAGTCCGAGTCGGCTCCAACTGCTCTGCTTCCCCAGGTGGCTTCCGAAAGCTCCAAAACGGAAAGTGTCCAAACGGAAAGCTCCAAGGCGGTGAGTTCTGAAAAGAAAGTCACTCCCGAAAAAAAGCCGGCCTCCGACGACGATAAAAAGAAAAAGCGGCTGATCATCATCATTATCGCCGCAATGATAACCATTCTGGTGGTGGGGGTGGTGGGCTACACCACTTACGTCCACTATGCGGCGCCTGCCTTCAAATACGACGAGGCGCAGCAGCTGCAGGCGGAGGGCAAATACGAAAAGGCCATCGCCAAATACGAGTCTCTGGGCAACTACAAGGATGCGGAGGAGATGATCTGGCAGTGCTACATTTCCATGGGTGATGAATTTTACGTCAACGGCAAGTTCCGGAAGGCGATGAATGCCTACAACACGGCTCTGGAAATGAAGGAAACCAGCAGCCTTCACAATAAGATCCGCAAGTGCTACATCGGAATCGGTGACCGTTACTATGAAAAGGGTGAGTTTGAAAAGGCTCTGTCTACCTATGCCACCGCCCTCAGCATGAAGGATGGCGCCGGACTTCAGGAAAAGATCAACCGGGCTAAATTCGGCTATGTAAAGGCTTATCAGTCTCAGCGCACTTCGCAGGTGGAGACCTATATGTCGGAGCTGATGGCGATCGATTATCCGGGCATTCAGGAAATCTACGATGCCTACTATGCCTGGAGCGTCAAGATCATCGCCAATACCAGCGAGGAGGATCTTTCTAACGATGTAGAGACGGTCAGCCGCAAGGATACGGTCTACTTCCATGTATCCCTGTCGGGCGGCGAGCCGTCGGAAGAAATAGAGCTTTACTACGAAGTGACATGGCCAAACGGATCCACGCAGATCGCTAATCTGGATTCCAGGTGGAAGGCAGGCTCCAAGTTTGCTGCCAGATTCCAATATCCTGTTCCTCTTTTCGGTGCCGAGGGCAAGCTGACCTTCAAGCTGTATGACAAAAGCACCAATGAACTGATGGGCACCGA
>JAUNBU010000059.1 GCA_030526925.1 Bacillota bacterium
ACAGCTCCGACTCCAGGAATATCTGCCCGTCGGTGATGGAGATCACGTTGGTCGGAATATAGGCGGAAACGTCTCCTGCCTGGGTTTCGATGATAGGCAAAGCCGTAATGGACCCGCCGCCCAATTCATCGGAAAGCTTAGCGGCTCTTTCCAGGAGTCTTGAGTGGAGATAGAATACGTCTCCCGGATATGCCTCTCTGCCCGGCGGTCTTCTCAGCAGCAGGGACATGGCACGATAAGCAACCGCGTGCTTGGAAAGATCATCGTAGACGATGAGCACGTCCTTTCCCTGATACATGAAGTATTCGCCGATGGCGCACCCTGCGTAAGGTGCGATGTATTGAAGAGGTGACACGTCGGACGCCGTAGCGGAAACCACTATGGTGTAGTCCATGGCACCTTTATCTTCCAGATTCTGTACCAATTGGGCAACTGTGGAGTTCTTTTGCCCGATGGCAACGTAGATGCAGATAACATCTTCTTCCTTTTGGTTGAGTATGGTATCGACGGCGATAGCAGTTTTACCCGTCTGTCTGTCGCCTATGATCAGCTCTCTCTGCCCTCTGCCTATTGGGATCATGGAGTCGATCGCCTTTATTCCCGTCTGCAGCGGCTGGTTTACCGACTTTCTCTGAAGCACTCCCGGAGCCTGACACTCAATAGGTCTTCTATCCTGAGTAACGATAGTCCCCTTTCCGTCAATAGGCTGCCCCAGCGCATTGACAACACGCCCCAGCATATTCTCTCCCACGGGAACTTCCACAACGGCGCCCGTCGGTTTAACGATGTCGCCTTCCTTGATCTCCCTGTCGGATCCCAGTATAACGGCTCCCACGTTATCTTCCTCCAGGTTGAGTGCCATGCCGTAGGTGTTGTCCGTGAACTCCAAAAGCTCACCTGCCATACAGTTTTCCAGTCCGTAAACTCTGGCAATACCGTCTCCTACCTGTATGACCGTACCGAAGTCGGAAACATCCAGCTGGTTTTTGTAGCCTTTGATTTGTTCCTTTATGACTGCGCTTATTTCTTCCGGTCTTAAATTCATCTTATTTCCTCCCTAGCCTAAATTCATTTGACTTTCAAGGTCGTCAAATTTTTTCCTGACGGATGCATCGATAAGCTTGCCTTCCACAAGGATCTTGATGCCGCCGATCAGTTTGGGATCTGTCTCGTTGGTCAGTCTCACGTTTGTCTTCATCAGCTTGGAGGTCTCTTCCTCCAGTTCCTTCATTCTATCGTCCGTAAGGGAAATAACGGAGTAAACCGTTCCGTAGGAAAGCCCTTCCTCCGCATCCACCAGGTGCTTGTAGACCTTAATGATCTTTTCCATATGCATGGTCCTGCCCTTGTCGATGAGCACGTAAATAAAGTTCAGCAGCTCATCGCAGATCCTGCCGCTGAAGATTTCCTTCATGACCGCCTTCTTCTCCTTCGCTGAGATGCCCGGATAGTTGATAAAATCATGCAAATCAGGCTCCTGCATGAAGACCCCCAGAACCTCCGTGGCTTCTTCAAGGATCAGGTCCTTCTTATCGGTTTCTTTGGCGGCTTCAAAAAGAGCCGTTCCGTAGGTCAAATCAACGGTTAATTCTGCCATCCCGTACTCCTTGCCTGTCTGATCACTTCATCCACGATAGCTTCCTGTCCGATCTGCCGGATCTCTCGCTCGACGATCTTTTCGGCAGCCAAAATAGCCAGCGCAGCGATTTCCTGACGCATGTCTTCCATGGCTTTTTCCTTTTCCTGTTCGATGGCTTTCTCCGCCTTGGTGATCATATCGCTTGCCTGTTTGTTCGCCTCATCTATGATCTCTCTCGCCTGGGCGTCAGCCTTGACCTTAGCGCTCCGGATGATCTCTCTGCTTTCTTCTTCTACTCTGGCGATCTGCCTGTTGTAGTTTTCCATCTTCTCATCGGCTCTTCTGTTGGTCAATTCCGCATTGTCGAGCGCATCACTGATCGTCTGCTTTCTGGCAGCCATCGTATTCAAAAAAGGTTTATACAAAAACTTCGTCAGCACACCGACCAAAATCAGGAAATTGATCAGATAAAAGATAAACTCTATTAAATTGATTCCCAGTGCTTCTACCATGATCTTGCCTTCCTTCCGTTGAAGATCGACAGACAGAAGACTGTCTGCCGTACGTTCTCGCTACAGCTTTGCAAATAACAGGAACGCAACCAGCAATCCGTAGATGCTGAGGGATTCCATAAATGCAAAGGAAAGGATCATATTCGTACGAAGCATACCTGCTGCCTCCGGCTGACGTGCCATTCCTTCCAAACCCTTTGCTGCTGCGATTCCCTGTCCGATCCCAGGTCCGATCGTTGCTAATCCGATAGCCAAAGCTGCCCCGATTGCTACTAAACCCATAATTATTTCTCCTTTCGATTTCACAAATTCATCTATTTACGGCAGGCTCTTCTTTTGAAGCTCCTGCGGTCAAACATTTATAAATGCTCTTCCTCTTCCGGCAAAGCTTCCTTGATGTAGATCCCCGTCAGCAATGCGAACACCAGAGCCTGCACCAGTCCCATCAGAACGCTGAGCGCCTGCATTATCACCGGAAGACCCACCGGGATAAGATCGAAGAAGGACGCCGTAACGGTTTCCTCTCCGTAGATATTCCCATAAAGCCTCAACGTGAGAGATACGGGTCTTACCAGTTCCTCTAAAATCATCAGCGGCAGCAGGAATGCGAAGGGCTGCAGCAGATGCTGAAAGTATCCCAGCCCATGGTGTTCTCTGATGCCGATGGCCTGGATGGCGATAAAGACGATGATTGCCATAGCCATGGTACAGTTGATGGAGCTGGTGGGTGCTGCCAGACCATTGATATGCCCGGATCCCGGAAGCAGCCCGCTGTAGTTGGAAATTAAAATATAGATGAACAGGGTAGCCACCAGCGGAAAATACCGCTTGCACCCCTTCTCACCCATTATATCCTGAAAGAAATTGTAAAGGCTTTCGATAGCCCACTCTGCGAAGTTCTGAAGTCCCGAAGGAACCGTCTGCAGCCGCCTGCCGGCGACGATCGAAACAACGCACAGCAGGATGGTGATCACAAAACTGGTGATCATCCCGTTTGAAATTCCTATGGAGTTTAAAGCTTCTATCATCGCTGCCCCGCCTCCTTTTCGTTGTTCCCGGTTTCCAGCTTTTTCTGGCTAACCACCAGCAGTTTGTTCATGACCGTCAGTGCGACAGCCGTTCCGATCAAAAAAGCGACCCCGCTGAAAAAAAATATATCCATTAAAAAAAATGCTGCCGCTAACGTCAGTATATTTACGAAATAACTGATAGATGCTCTCGCATACAAGCCGCCTATATTTCCTTTTGTCCCATCGTATGCGTCCGTCTTTGCCGCGGTCTTTTTTAAGTACCGCTGCCAGATGAATACGTTTTTCAGACCACCTACGATCCCACCGAATATGAGGCCTGCTGCAGCGCCTATCACATAAGTCAATCCGCATCACTTCCTTTAACTGCAATCGTTTAACAAATTATACACCAATTTGCTGCAATTGTGAAACTTTTTTTAAAAATTAAATAATTAACAAAATCATGGTCAGTCGTCGATGCCATGGATCACGTTGTTGAGCCACTTCTTGCTCAAATACCTCCTTGTCAGGAAAACAGCCTTCACCGCCTCTTCGCTTTTGACAGCCAGCACTGCGAAATATATAGGCCACTGGAGCCAGAGAGAGGTCAAGAATGCCAGGGGCACGCCGATGAGCCAGACCGTAGCTGTTTCCGTGAACATGGCATACCTGGTGTCGCCTCCGCACCGCAGCGTCCCTGTTATATGGATGCCGTTATAAAGAGACAGCCACAGGGTCGCCCCGTAAACTATGAGTATCTTGCCCGCATAGTCGGCTCCCTCCGCAGAGAAACTGAACAGGCTCAGAATCGGTTCGCCCATTATAATGATACCGATTCCCAAAATAGCACCTACCACCACTCCTATCTTGGTCATTTTCTTCGACATATCGTAGGCGAGGCTCTTATTGCCTTCTCCCAGCTTCTGCCCTACCAGGATCAATACCGCATCGCCGATGCTGAATGCCGCCATGGAAAACATGTTGTTGATGGTATTGCACGCTTGTATGGCTGCTCCCGCCGTAATCCCTATGCGGGCAAATGCCGCTATATACATGGATGTCCCGATTCCCCACAGGGTTTCATTGATGGTGGTAGGCAGAGCGTTCTTGACTATTCTGACTGCCAGATCCTTATTGTAGCTGAAAAATTCCGACAGTCTGCCGCTGATGAGATTCTTCCTGCCGAAAATTGCGATGAGCAAAAAGCTCATTTCCAGAAAACGAGCGATGCATGTCGCCAATGCGGCTCCTGCTACGCCAAGCTCCGGGAATCCCCACTTGCCGAAAATCAGGAGATAGTTTAAAAATGTGTTTATCGCCAGGGCCGATGCACTGGCGTACAGCGGTATCCTCGTCTGCTGTGTAGCCCGTAAAGCGATGGTCAAAGGCTGGGTTATGGCGAGCATCAAAAACGTGGGCGCTCCGATGCGCACATAGTCAACGCCTACTTGGATAACCTCAGGAAATCTGGTGAAGATACGCAGGATGTACTGAGGAAATATCATCGTAACAGTAAAAAACAACAGACCTATACCAAACGCAACCGTAATGGCAAAGCCTGTGGTTCTCCTTATATTTTTTAAATCTCTGACTCCGAAAAACTGTGATATGAATGTGGCGGCTCCGCCGGCGAAGCCGTAGAGCAACATCCAGTAGATAAAGAATATCTGCACCGATACGCCTACCGCATTAAGCTCCACTTCCCCCAGGCTTCCTACCATCAAGTTGTCTATCAGGCTCAGACTGGATCCTATAAGGCTCTGCAATGCGATGGGCAATGCCACCTTTCCCAGCATCCTCAGTAGTTCGGTGTTCTTGATTGTCTCATTCAGGTTTTTTCCCGCGGTCATGGTCACGTCCTTTATTTTTGCCGGTGGTGTTCTCTGCCGTCTTCCCAGAGCTCCTCCCGGCGGTCTTCTTGTCTAAGATATCCTTCTCTTCCCTGCCGATCTTGCTGGCCTTGATGCTGACATTCCTGTTGCCTGTATCGGAAAGAAGAACGTAAACCAGCATGATGGACACAGCCGTCAGTCCCAGATACTCTATCATAAATCCACGGCTGTAGAGAACAGCCACGATCCCCATGATCCCGCTGATGCAGTACATGATCATAACGGCTCGCTTCTGCCCGAAGCCTGCCCGCATGATCCTGTGATGCAGATGTTCCTTATCTCCCCTGCCGATGGGTTGACGCTTGATCATACGTCTGACGATGGCAAATGCCGTATCAAAAATTGGCAATCCCAGAACCAGTGCCGGGATGATCACTACAACGATGGTGGTACTCTTGACAGCGCCCATGATGGAAAATGCCGCTATGGAAAACCCCAGCAGCTGAGAACCGCCGTCCCCCATGAATATCTTCGCCGGATGGAAATTATAAGGCAAAAATCCCAGTGCTGCCCCTGCGATGATCATCATTGCCATGGTCGGAACGTATTGACCATGGATGTAAGCCACATAGCCTATACACAGAGCCGAGATGGCTGCAATACCCGCTGCCAGACCATCAAGACCGTCGATGAGATTCACCGCATTGGTAATGGCAACCAGCCACAGGATGGTGATGGTAAAGCATGCCACATCTCCGAAGGCCATATTGCCTACACCGAAATAATTGGTTATAAATTCAATACGAAGACCCATGGCATAGACCACTAGGGCACACAATATCTGTCCCCCAAACTTAATGATGGGCTTGAGATTCTTCAGATCGTCGATGAGCCCTAAAATGTAGATCAAGGTGCAGCCGGTCATGGCGCATACCATGTCCCGGTCTTCCACAGCAAAAATCACCAATGTGACCATGATCCCGGCAAAGATAGCAATGCCGCCGAATCTGGGCATAGGTTTGTTGTGGACTCTCCGCTCGTCCTTTGGTATATCCATGGCTCCTATTTTAGGCGCTGCCCAGATGGCAATCGGCGTCACCGCTGCCGAAATCACCAGCGCCACAAAAAAGGGCCCCCACAGTTCAATACTGGTAGCTGTCACTGCTTATTCTCCTAACATCACGATTTTTAAACCGGCTTCTCTCAGGATATCCACCGAAAGCTCGTCCGGATACCCTTCATTGACGATAATTCGCTCGATACCTGCGTTGATGATCATTTTGGCACAGATCACACAAGGCTGATGTGTTATGTAAATGCTGGCGCCTTCGATGCTCTGCCCCAGGGTTGCCGCCTGGATTATGGCGTTTTGCTCCGCATGAAGGGCTCTGCAAAGCTCGTGCTTCTCGCCGGAAGGGATTCCCATCTGCTGCCGTAGGCAGCCGCCTTCCCGTTCTCCGCAATGCTCTAAGCCCCTGGGCGCCCCATTGTATCCGGTGGCAACGATGTGCTTGTCCTGCACGATGACAGCCCCCACCTGGCGTCTCAGGCACGTAGATCTCTTTGCCGTAAGCTGTGCCATTTCCATGAAATACTCGTCCCAGCTCGGTCTGTTGTCCATACTCTTTTCTCCTTGTTTCATCCTCTGCTAAAACCGTGATCAAAATATACTTCTGCCAGATAAAGCCCATATGGCGGTGCCGTGTGACCTGCAAATTTCCGGTCCTTCGCCTCCAGGATCTCCTTTACCTGCTTTGGTTCCAACTTTCCCAGACCCACATCAACCAGGGTCCCCGTTATGATTCTTACCATATTATATAAAAATCCATCACCTGTCACGTGAAGCTCCAGGATCTCGTCTGCGTCTGCGCATTCGCCATCCATCAGCTCCAGGTCGAAAATGGTCCTTACCGTAGTTTCTCTGGGCGTACCACCGGAGGCTTCAAAGGATTTAAAGTCGTGGGTCCCTTTAAGACACTCTGCCGCTTCCTTCATTGCCGCCTTATCAAGACCGCTGCCTACATGATAAACGTAATTCCTTTGAAAGATATCTATTTCGTCTGCTGTCCGCAGCTTGTAAACGTATTTCTTACCTCCCGCATCGAACCTGGCGTGAAAATCCACGGGCATTTCTCGTGCCTCCAGGATCCTGATGGGTGCGATTCCCCGCATAGCCGCAGTACCGAAATAACTCTTTTCATAGGATGCCAACGCATCGTTGACAGCCCGGGGGATCCGCTCTACGGGAATGCCTATGTCCGCCTTAAAGGAAGCACGCTGCCCCAGGGCGTGGACGCCCGCATCCGTCCTGCTGGTGCCGTTTAAGGAGATCTCCCTGCGGCAAAGTTTGGAAAGGACTTCCTCCAGACGTCCCTGGACCGTCGGCCTGTCCTTCTGCCGCTGCCAGCCATAGAACTGACTGCCGTCGTATGCGATTGTCAGCAACACGTTCTTTTCCATGATGGTCTTATCCCTGTTCCTGCCCATGCCCGGCGCGCATGTCCGGAGCTGCTTTCCTTCTATTATATATTATTTTCGGTTTTTTACAAGGAAAAGGCGAGGGTCCCGTCCAAAAACAAGGGCCAGAGCACCAATATGTAAAATATCCCCCAGCCGCAGATGAAAGGCCCCAGGGGCTTCATGTCGTCCTTTTTGTATTTCCCTGCCGCCATGCCTGCCGCAGCCCAGATGCCGCTGAGAAGCGAGGCTCCGATGAGTACCACCACCGTACCCATAACGCCCAGCACCAAACCCAACGAAGCGAAGAGCTTCACGTCTCCGAAGCCCATGACTTCTTTCTTGAAGGCGGCTCCGCCCAGGACCGCAGCCATCAGCATGACTCCGCCGCCGATGAGTGCGCCCAGCAGAGGCTGCCAAATGCTGTCGTGCCAGGGAACGAAGCCGAAGGCGGCAAGCGCCAGCATAATGACGAACTGATCGGGGATGATCATGTATTTCAGATCGGCAAGCCCGATCATCAGCATGGCCCAGCAAGCGAAAAGCCCCGCTGCGGCGAACTGCACATCAAAAAAGGAGAGCCGAAGCAACAGGCAAATGAAGCCTGCACTGTAGATCCATCGCCAGGGAAAGCCCTTTACACGCTGGATATAGGGATCCGTAAGCTCCCGGGGAGGCTTCTGGTCGTAGTCGCAAAGCCATTTTGCCGGCATTTTATTGAAAATATAGATTATGCTGAAGCCTGCCAAAACGCCCAGTACGATGCTGGCTACAATTTTTATAATGATTATGGTCACGGGTCATTTCCTCCTGCTTTTATCTTATTCTATCAATTTCTTTATTTTACTACAACATTATTTCTTGTATTTTGTCGTATTATGGAGAATTGCGTCGTATATTTTATCTAGCCAAATCCCCCGCTTGGCTTTAAAATCTTTTTAAAGGATGGGGAGGACTAAACCAATCATTGGAATAGGGAATCGGAAGCAACGGACCTGGAAAGGGATACTATCATGACCAATGGAAACAAAGATCGCAGAGATACCGTACTGATCGTTGAAGATACAGCTGACAACTATGAAATCATACAGACTTTCCTGGGTGATATAGGAGTACTGTATGAAAACGCCTTCGATGGTGCAGAGGCGGTGGAGATGTGCCGCCGGGCAGGACAATATCACTACTCTCTCATACTAATGGACATCCACCTGCCGCAGATGGGTGGATTTGAAGCTGCGGAGAAGATCAGGCAGCTGGGTCTGCAGGTACCCATAATCGCTGTTACTGCCACCAATAAAGATGACACCAGCCTTGAGGGCGCCGGCGAAGTCTTTGATTTCATACTGTTCAAACCATTTAATTACCTGGAATTCTATACTGCTATTTCTCCTTATGTAAAGAATGCCATGGCGTACACTTCGGGTATCGATGCAGCCTTCAGCGAAGTATTTAGCGAGGGAAGCGATGTGTTCTCTGTAGATCCGCAAATATGCGATGTCCGGCAGGCTGTTTCCAACATGGGCAATAACCCACGGCTTTTTGTCAAGCATTTTAACAATTTCAGAAACAATAATGCGGACCTGGGCGCCAGACTTCAGACGCTGGCCGACGAAATGGATTTTTCGGGAGTCGCCTTCCTCTGCCATTCTATCAAGGGGTTGTCCGGTATGCTGGGACTGGTCAATATTTCCGCACACATCATCCGGCTGGAGGAGCTTGCTCTCACTCCCCTGCCACGCTCAAAGGAGTTCAGAAAGCAAATTGATGCGATTCTCGACAATATCCGCGAGGACATCCGGGCTATCTGTCAAATACAATTTTAATGCAATCTTGTGATTTTTAACCCCATACTGTCCCTTGAAAGCCTTCGTTTCTCATTATATAATAGATGCGTATGAGCAAAGGATAAAAAATGGGAGGTACATATGGAAATCGACAGCAAAACATATATCGACGGATATATCCAGCGGGCAAGAAAGGCCCAGCAGGAATTTGAGAAAATGTCACAGCAGCAGGTTGACGAGGCTGTAAAGACGGTAGGCAAGGTGGTCTACGACAACGCAGAATATCTGGCTGAGATCGCAGTAGAGGAAACAGGCATGGGAAATGTTCCCGATAAGATCGCCAAGAACAAGCAGAAGGCGAAGATCGTCTGGAACAACCTGAAGGGTAAAAAATCCAGGGGCATTCTGGATACGGACGAAACCACCGGCATCACCAGGATAGCCAAGCCTATGGGTGTCGTGGCAGCCATAACGCCGTGCACCAACCCTATCGTGACGCCTATGAGCAACTCCATGTTTGCCCTCAAGTGCGGCAACGCTATCATCATCACGCCGCACCACAAGTCGATCAAGTGCAGCACCAAGACCGTAGAGATGATCAACGCAGAGCTTGCCAAACTGGGAATGCCTGAGCATCTGATCCAGATCCTGGACCAGCAGTCCAGAGAAAATACGAGAAATCTCATCTCTTCCGCCGATGTGGTAGTGGCTACAGGCGGCGCCGGGATGGTGAACGCTGCCTACAGTTCGGGCAGACCTGCTCTGGGAGTGGGCGCCGGTAATGTTCAGTGCATCATCGACGAGGGATATGATTATAAAGAGGCAGTTCCTAAGATCATAACCGGCAGGACCTTTGACTACGGGATCATCTGCTCCGGAGAGCAGTCTGTCATATGCCCTGAGGGGGATTTTGACAAGATAATGGCTGAGTTCGAGGCAAACGGCGGTTATGTGGTACGAGATGCCAAGGAGCTCCAGGGTATCCGTGAAGCCCTGTTTGAGGATGGCAAGCCTAACAGGCACTCTGTGGGCCAATCTCCTGAGAAGATCGCAGAGCTGGCAGGCATAAAGATCCCTGAAGGGACCAAGATCATCGTGGCGGTTGCAGACGATACGGCGACGACCGATCTGCTGG
>JAUNBU010000060.1 GCA_030526925.1 Bacillota bacterium
CAATGGAGGGTACACCTTTTTTTTAAAGCCAGTCATAGACGCACTTTCAAATTTGGGACTGCATGTGGAGCTAAAAGGGAGAAACGATCTGTTGCTGTCCGGCAAGAAAATATCAGGGAGTGCGCAGAGCTTGTCAAAAAACAGAATACTTCACCATGGAACACTTTTAGTCCATTCTGACTTGGATATGATTGACAAGATATTGAATGTGAGTGCCGATAAAATCCAATCTAAAGGAATCAAATCTGTAAGAAGCAGAGTGACTAATATAGAGGATCATGTTGAGGGGAAGTTGTCCGTCGCCGATGTGAAGGAAGTGTTGCTCAAGTACTGGGTTGAAGAAAAAGCAGGAAAGAAGCGATTCGTGCCGATGCAAAGCGAACTCAAGGAAATTGAACACATAGCAAACCATAAATATCGATCGGACAATTGGACCTATGGAAGATCACCAAGGTTTAGCTTCAGAAATAAAAAAAGATTTTCGGGAGGAAGTCTTGAGGTGAACCTTGAGGTTCACGAAGGTAAAATCAGTGAATGCATGCTCAATGGTGATTTCCTGTCTTTGAAGAACGTGAAAGATGTGGAAACGGCACTGATTGGAATACCTTATAAGAAAAGTCAAATCAAAGAAACGATGAACATGATACCGACAGAATTATATTTTGGCGATATTGGTAAGCAGGGTCTTGTAGATTGTTTTTTTGAATGATATCACTTTAGAATGATGAGAAAAGAAGGAGGTAAAGTTTGAAAAAAGAAATTACGTTTGTACAATTTGGGTGTGGTCGAATGGGGAGGCATACGGCACAGTATGCAATAGATAAGGGTGCCAAGCTTGTGGCAGCATTCGATATGAACCCCGACATTGTTGGAATGGATTTTGGAGAGTTTCTTAAGAAAGAGAATATGAACGTGAAAATTCATTCGACCGAGGATGCCGATAAGGTTTTTAAGGAACTGAAGCCGGAGATCTGTATCATTACAACACAGAGCTTGATGAAAGACGTGAAAGATATTATGATTACATGTGCACGCAATGGAATCAATGCCATTTCCACATGTGAGGAAGCGATTTACCCTTGGAATTCATCTCCTGCAATCACCGAAGAGATTGACAGAATCGCCAAAGAAAATGGATGTACGATTACAGGAACAGGTGCCAATGAATCTCAGTATGGAGGAATGTTCGCTTTGTTTGGTGGAAATACACATAAAACAAATAGAATTATTGCCAAAGCACAGTATAATGTAGATGATTATGGTATTGCACTGGCAAAGGGTCATGGTGTCGGGCTGACTGCAGAAGAATTCGAACGAGAAATTGCTGCAGCAGACAACATCAGTGACGAAGAGAGAAATGCTTTGATCGAAAAAGGAGAATTTCTACCGTCATATGTATGGAACACGAACGGATGGATATGTGATTATTTGGGGCTTACAATAAAGCATCAAACTCAAACATGCATACCTAAATTTGCCGATGTCGATATACGATCAGAGACGATGGACGCAATAATTCCTGCGGGAAAGGCAATCGGAATGGGAGCCATATGTACAACGCAGACAGAAGAAGGCTTGACAATTGAAACAGAATGTATTGGAATTGTTTACGGTCAAGGTGAAGAAGACATCAATACGCTGACTACCTTTGGAACGCCTAATACAGAAGCATTTGTTAGGAAGCCGGCCACCGTTGAGATGACATGTGCAACGATCGTGAACAGGATCCCGGATGTTATAAACGCAGCTGCAGGGTTTGTAACAACCAGTAAAATGCCAATTCTTAAATATAGAGTGAAACTTTAATATAGAGTATGTCACAGTCTTAAAAATTGAAAGGTGAATAAAATGAAAAATAATCAACAGCAACCAACTTTGCAAGGGAATATGGGAGTACCACAACTGGTAATGAGCGTACTTGCTTTTTCTGGACCTTTATGCGTAGCGGCAGCTTTTATTACTGCAGTACTGATGGATTCGGGTTCAGCAGCGCCTTGGGTGTATATTATTTGTTTCATGATACTGCTGTTCTTCTCAGTGGGATTTTCTAAAATGGGAACGGTAATGTCAAGACCGGGAGGATTTTATTCCTATATTACAGACGGGCTTGGGAAAAGAATGGGGATGACGGGAGCGTTCCTGTCTGCCGCAGGATACATGACAAATGGTCTGTTTGGTCCTCCTCTACTGGCAATTTATTTACAGCAAGTTATAGAAAATACATTGGGTGGACCACATATCCCATGGTATGTGCTGGCAATTGCCTGTGTGCTGATTTCCATGGCGTTGGCATACAGACGAATTGATTTATCAGCGAAGGTAATGTTCTATGTTATGCTTTGCGAAGTGGCCCTTATCGTTATTTTCGATGTGGCGGCATTTTTGAATGGTGCACCTGCAAATGCAGGCGGTGGTATGTTTACACTGCCGGATTTTGGAAGCGGAACATTCGGTGTAGCGCTTTTACTGGGCTTTGGTAATTTCCTGGGCTTTGAAGCTACAGTTATATACCGTGAAGAATGCAGGGATCCGCAAAAGACAATTCCGAGAGCGACCTTTATCGCAGTAATAGGAATCGGTATTATGTATAGTGTGACTGCATGGGCGTTTGTAACCTTTTATGGTGCAGATAATGTGCAACAAGTTGCTACGAATGAAATTGCAACGATGTTTTCTACGGCACTTGGAACATTGACAGCACAGATCATGAATGATATCGTAGCTGCATTAGCGTGCTTCTCAGTCTTTGCGTCAATGCTATCTATACATAATGTGGCTGCAAGATATCTGTTCTCCCTTGGACAGGATGGTGTAATTCCTAGACTTTTCGGAAAGGTGCACGTAAAACATCACTCCCCATATGTAGCGGCAACCTTTGTAGGCTGTTTTTGGGTGGCAATGCTTGTCATATTTGCAGCAAGCGGCAAGCCATCAGATTATCTGTATCCGCTTTTCAGTGGGAGCGGCGTATTTTTGACACTCCTGGTTATTCTTCTTGCAGCAATTGCAGTACCTGCTTATTTTAAAAAGAATCCACAATTCAAATTTTCCAAATTTGCCACTTTGCTTGCCCCGATAGTAGGAATCATCGGACTTGCATTCATTGTATACATGGCAGTTATAAATTTCGGAGCATTATTGGGCTCAACGGGGATTGTAACAGTGATTTTCTTCACAGGAATAGTCATTTATGTAATAGGATCATACTGTTATTCCATATACCTTGAAAAGCGTAAACCAGAGATATTTGCTAAAATAGGTAGGCAGGACGCAGTAGATAACAATGAATAAGTACCTGGAATATGGACACTTACGATTTAAGTAGATGCAAAGTACAGGGAGAGATAATACGGGGGAGATAATACTTATGACTTGTAAACAGATGTCAAGGCTTACGAAATTTGGCTATTATCAATTGATTCGTAAGGATCGAGCCGGCGTTTCTTTGAGAGGTAAAGCAGGACGTATGATAAAAGTTAATCAAATTAATAAAGAGAGTACATTCGGGAATATTAGTATTGCAAAATTATCTTGATTCCAGTATAATGGGTGTAACGAGAGATTACTCTGTAACTTTTTCTCAAAAAAATGAGAAAGGAACCATGCCATGAATCCAAAATTTAAAAAAGCAGGGATCGTCGTGGCGTGCTGTGTCGTCGTTGCGGCGGCAGGCGGAGCAATCAAACTCAGCAACATAGGTGAGATTGCGGCAACCGTTCCTCCTCGTTGCGAGGGCAATGGGACCTGCGGGATGAAATTCTTCAAATCGCTGTTGGAAGAACAGCAGCAGGGGGAACAAGAGGAACAGCAGGAGCCGTGGAAGCAGGAATAATCGGATCGGCAGCAAGAACAAGATAATAACGGATTCCCGATGCCGGGGAACCGGGTGCGTTTCATAGATAAACGCATTCGGCTCTCCGGTGTTTTATTTTTGCCGGCATATCCCATCACCGGGCAGAATCGTTGATTTTTAAGAGCAAATATAGTATACTTAATCGGTATTTGAAAATTTATTTTTGGGAGAAAAAAGATGGAGAACAAACTGAACAAACGATACGGGCTGATTACGGCCATCACAATGGTTGTCGGCATAGTGATCGGCAGCGGCGTCTTCTTTAAGGCGGAGAAGATACTCAACTGTACCGGAGGCGACATGACGCTGGGTATTCTGGCATGGGTCATCGGCGGGTGCATCATGGTGGCATGCGCCTATACCTTCGCTACCATGGCAACCAAGTATGAGAAAGTCAATGGCGTAGTAGATTATGCGGAGGCCATGCTGGGCAAGAAATACGGCTATTACGTAGGATGGTTTATGGCGGTGCTTTATTACCCTGCCATGACGTCGGTGGTAGCGTGGATCTCAGCCAGATACTTCTGCGTTATGATGGGCTGGGATATTACAGGCGGGGGCTGTATGGTCATCGCAGGCTTTTGCCTAATAGCTATCTATGCGCTCAATTCACTTTCACCTGTTCTGGCAGGAAAGTTCCAGGTATCAACGACTGTAATAAAGATGATCCCCCTGCTGTGCATGGCGGTGATTGGAACTATCAAAGGGCTTTCCAGTGGGCTGATGATGGAGAACTTCTCCGATGTGGCGATCCCGGCAGACCAGCTGGGCGGCACCGGGACCATTCTCTTTACGGCCGTATGCGCCACGTCCTTTGCATATGAAGGGTGGATCATTGCGACCACCATTAATTCGGAACTGAAGGATGCCAAGAAGAATCTGCCGAAGGCACTGGTGATCGGAACATTCATCGTCATGATCACCTACATCCTCTACTATACCGGGCTTTCCGGCGCAGTGGAGAATCACATCATGATGGAAGGCGGCGAGGAAGGTGCACGACTGGCATTTACCAATGTATTCTCATCCATAGGCGGAACGGCGCTCTTCGTGTTCATCGTAATATCATGTCTGGGGACGCTGAACGGTCTGATGCTGGCGTCTGTGAGAGGTCTCTATGCACTGGCGGCGAGAAATGAAGGTCCAAGACCTGAAATTTTCAAGCAGGTGGATCCTGCCGTAAATATGCCGGTCAATTCATCGGTGATCGGACTTTTGATGTGCGGGTTCTGGCTGATGTACTTCTACGGAGCTAACCTGACGGAGGGTTGGTTCGGACCATTCTGCTTCGACAGCTCGGAGCTGCCTATCATCACCATATATGCTTTTTACATCCCGATCTTCCTCATGGTCATGAAAAGGGAAAAGGACTGGGGAGGCTTCAAACGGTACGTCATGCCGACAGTATCTATCATCGGATGTGTTTTCATGGTGGTTGCGGCAGCCTTTTCTCATCAGATGGCAGCAGTCTTTTATCTGATAGTCTTTGCCTTTGTCATGGTACTGGGCTTCCTGTTCGCTGTGAAAAACAAAAAAGCCGGCCAGGAAAGTTAAGCGGGAAGCGGGCAAAAGGAGAGAACAGAATGGACGGATTGGATATGCAAAACGTCAGGCTGGGGGAAGATGGGAAAGCGGTGGTGATCCTGGATCAGAGCCTGCTCCCCGGTGAAACACGCTACATAGAGATAAGGACGCCGGAAGAAATGTATGAGGCGATCCGGCATCTGAAGGTACGCGGTGCGCCTGCCATAGGTATTTTCGCAGCGTACTGTATGTATGTGCTGTCAGTAGAGGCAGCAACGGCTGCTATGGCAGAGCCGGAAGACAGTAGCCGGAGTTTCCTGAAACGTATCAGGAAAAACGGCGACCATCTGAAGTCCTCCAGACCTACGGCGGTAAACCTGGCGTGGGCCGTGGACAGGATGGTCCTTACGGCACAGACAGCCTTGGAGGATCTTGACAAAAAGCCTGCAGACCCGCAGCAAGGCGAAGCGGGCGAGCGTGCCCTTTCCATAATACCCGAAATCATGAGGCAGGAAGCCGTAAAGATCCATGAAGAAGATATGGCAATGTGCAGAGCCATCGCCGAGCACGGGCTGACGCTCATCGAAGATGGCGACGGGATCTTGACCCACTGCAATGCAGGACCTTTGGCAACATCGCAATACGGCACGGCTCTGGGACCAATACTCCTTGGAAAAGAGCGAGGGCTTGACTTCAAGGTTTTTGCCGACGAGACCAGACCTCTTTTGCAGGGGGCAAGACTCACGACCTACGAGCTTAACAGAGCAGGGGTGGATGTTACGCTTATCTGCGACAACATGGCGTCGATGGTCATGAAAAACGGCTGGATAAAGGCCTGCCTTGTGGGATGCGATCGCGTGGCGGCAAACGGAGATACGGCAAACAAGATAGGAACATCCGGCGTTGCCATACTGGCAAAGCATTATGGGATACCGTTTTACGTTCTGGGACCAAGCTCAACCGTTGATTTGGACTGTCCTACGGGGGATGACATCCCCATAGAGCTGAGGGATCCGGACGAAATCAGAGAAAAGTTTTATAGCCGGCCCATGGCGCCTGAAGGAGTAGGGTGCTACAATCCGGCATTCGATGTTACGGACAGCAGCCTTATCACTGCCATCGTAACGGAGCAGGGGATATGCAGACCGCCGTTTCATGAGAGCCTGGGGGAAGCGGTAGCGCGGGCGGAACGGCAGAAGAAAGGGATGAGATAGAGAATGTGGTATTTGATTTTACTGGCACTGGCATATCTGGCGCTGAACGTCTTCCTGTGGAGAAGCGTGGTTCGCCTTTTAAAAAATATTCACAGCAGACTGGGCAGTAAATGGGTGATCGTCCTTTACACGGTCATACATATTTTCATGATGACGTCGGTGGCAAGCTGGGCGCTCTTCGAAAATGCAGCATGGGTCGCCACCCTGAAATACATAAGCAATGTCTGGATCGGAATCTTCGTCTATTCCATGCTATGGACGATCGTGGCGGAGATGGTGACATTCATCTTGTGGGTCACTAAAAAAATGCGAAGGGGATACGACGGCTACAGGAAATACATCGTAATAAGGGGTCTGGTCGTGATATGTCTCATTGCAGGCTTCAGTATATACGGGGTGTGTCACTACAAACACCTGGAAGTGGTGGAATACGACGTGGCCGTGGACAAGACCTCACAGCAGCGCGACGATCTTAAGGTGGTCCTGGTGGCGGACACTCATATCGGATATTCGGTGGGAAACGACCTGATCGAGGAGATGGTAGAGGATATAAACGAGCAGGAGGCTGATCTGGTCTGCATCGCAGGTGACATCGTGGATAACGATTACTACGCCATAGAGGACGCAGCAAAGATCCGGAAGACTCTGGCGGGGATAGAATCCACATACGGAGTTTACGCCTGCTACGGCAACCATGATGTGGAGGAAAGACTTATCGGCGGCTTTACCGTTTCTCTCAATGAAAAGGCTTTAGTGCAGCCTCAGGTGGACGATTTTCTGGAAAAGGCAGGAATACGGGTCCTGGAGGATGAAAGGATCGTCGTAGGGGAAGACATCGTTCTCATAGGGCGCAGGGATGCCAGCAAGCCTAACGATGAAAGCCAGAAGAGGATGTCCATCGGACAGCTGACGGAAGGGATGGATCCTCAGGCGCTGGTTATCGACATCGATCACCAGCCATCGCAGCTGCAGGCAAAGGCAGATGCCGGAATCGACATGGATCTGGGCGGGCATACTCATGACGGACAGGTTTTCCCGGGCAATCTGACGATCAATCTCTTTTGGGACAACGCCTATGGTCTTTTAAAGGTGGATGATATGTATTCCATAGTTACGTCGGGCGTGGGCGTTTGGGGTCCCGCCATGAGGGTTGGCACCAATGGAGAGATCATCGTCGTAAACGTCCATTATGCACAGTAGGATCGTGGTGCCGGGGGATACATACCGGGTACGATCATGCGCCGTTTGACGACTGAAAGATGATCATGTCCTCTCCGATGATGACGATGCTGCTCCAGGGCAGCTCATACAGATCGTTAAAGCTTTTTTTTAATAGACCGGTGCTCTGAAAAGACGGGACGAGCACCGATTTTATTTTGCCGCTTTTTTTGTCGAAGACCATCTCTGCATCCCACAGCTGACCGTGGCTGCTTCCCGTTGAAAGATCAACGATTTCTTTGTTTCCTATTTCACTTAACCGCATAACACACTCCTTTACTGCCAATAATAGTAATACTATTACGAAAACGAGGAGAATATGAGGATGAAAGAAAAAGAACAGGAAAAAAAGACTGCGGCGGAGGAAGACAGCACCAAGGATCTGATCAAGGAGCTGGGGCTTCTGACAACGGGAACGGACTTTGACAGCGATGTACAGTACATCAATATCATCGGAAGCATTGAAGGCCACAATGTACTGCCACCGGAAAACAAGGCGACCAAGTACGAACACTTGATTCCCCAGCTGATAGCGGTGGAGGAAAACCCCAAGCTGAAAGGGCTGCTGGTGGTACTCAATACAGTGGGAGGAGATGTGGAGGCAGGCCTTGCGCTGGCGGAGATGATCTCTACCCTTTCCAAGCCGACGGTCTCACTGGTGCTGGGCGGCGGTCACAGCATCGGCATCCCGCTGGCGGTAGCGACCGACTATTCCTTTATCGCCAAGACGGCGACCATGACTCTCCATCCCATCAGAACGACGGGACTGGTCATCACATCGGAGACCACCTTTGACTACATGAGAAAGACTCAGGACAGAGTCATCGACTTCATAGAGGATCATTCCGGGGCCGATCGGGAAAAGATCGTAAAGCTGATGAACTGCAACGACAATATGTCCAACGATGTGGGGACCATACTGTTTGGCAAGGAAGCGGTGGAAACGGGCATCATCGATCAGGTGGGCGGCGTGGCGGAAGCCATCGGAGAGCTGCGAAAGAGGATAGGCGAGAATCAAGATCAATAGGGAGAAGGAAAAAAAGGGGAAAAAGCATAAAAAAGTGCTTTACAATTATTTACAAATATGATATTATATTCCTGAACCGGTATCGCCGAGAGGAAATAAGAGGGGCAGGGATTTTTATGGAAACGATTTCAGTAGCAATCATTACCGATGACAGGGAATACGGCAGGGCGCTCAGCCTTTCCATTTTAAGCGTCTGCAAAAATTTCATGATGGACGTTTTCTGCAAAAGCCGGGAAGACTGCGGCGCTATTTGTGACAGCCACGATTTGGTTTTGTACGATGGGAGTGACGAAGCGGCGGGGAAAAGCAATTTGGTGTTCCTGACGGAAAAGCCGTCCATGGTGATCAACGATTTTTCTCAGAAGAAGTACAGGATCTATAAATACGCATCGGCACAGTCTGCGGTGTCGTCGATTTTCCGGATCTATAGCGCCATGACCGGGCGGCGGATGGTGAACGTGAGGAGCCGGGAGGTGAAGCTGTTGGTCTTTTCCTCCTGGTCGGGAGGTGCGGGATGCAGCACTCTTGCTTTGGCGACGGGTCAGGAGCTGAGCCGGTTCCGGGGAAAAAAGGTCATGTATCTGTCCTTTGAAGAACTGGAATCTACGGGGGATTACTTTGAAAGCTTCGGCGGTGTGAGGGATGCAGGGAGGTATCTTTATCATCTGCTGAAAGAAAAGGAATCACAGGGGCAGACCTCGGTCATGGAGCCGCTGCGGTGCAGTCCTTTTCTGGAAGGCTATGTGCTCAAAGACGATTTCGGCATGGAGACCTTCGCACCGACGAGAGGCAGAAACCCGCTGAAGGATGTGACGACGGAGGAGCTGTATCTGTTGCTTTCATCGCTGATCGACAGCGGGCGCTACGACGTGATCCTGATGGATTTGGGCAACTGCCTTTCCAAGGTGAGCCTTTCCTGTATTGAGATGGCAGAAAGGCTCTGCGTGGTGACGGCAGGAGAAAAAGAGGACTCCAGAGAGATCAGGTACTTCCAGCACCTGATTTATAGCTGCGGGGAAAGCGTTCTGGAAAAGACCGTAAGGGCGGTCAATATGAGCCCGCTGCGTGAAAGCGGGGCCGAGGGCGACAGTGCCGCCGGGGAAAGTGCAGAAGATCCCTTTGTATGCGGGGAAACCCTCTTCATCGCCAAAAGCCCAGGTTTTTGCATGGAAAGTGGAATCAGGAAAATCTCCCTGGAAGGCGCCTTCGGCGAAAGCATCAACAGACTCGCCAAAAGCATGACAGAACCCACGGATGCGGAGCAGACGAAAGAAGGTCCTTAACAGGAACTTAACATAACCTTAACATTGCGGTACTTTTCTTCATGAAAAATTAACAATATAATGAACCAGAATACTTGTTTAGTTCAACAACAGATGGTGGAGAGAAAATGAATGTAGAAGGATTACAGATCG
>JAUNBU010000240.1 GCA_030526925.1 Bacillota bacterium
AGTCTCGCGTACCCTTTCCATACGGCGGCAAGCGTTCTCCAAGGAGCAGTCGGGCATGATAAGAAGGAACTCGTCCCCGCCTACCCTGGCAAAGATATCGCCCTCTCTCAAAAGCTGCTGAACTCTCCTGGCAAAACGGATCAGATGCTGGTCCCCCGCCGTGTGTCCCCACTCGTCGTTTATCTGCTTCAAGCGATCCAGGTCCATAAACACTATGGAAAAGGAACGCCGGCTTTCCTTTAGGGATTCCATGGTCTCAAAGGCGCTGTGCCTGCTGTGGAGTCCTGTCAACCGGTCCTCGTAGACGGTCTGCTCCAGGGCCTCCATGCGACGCATCACATTCTCCCGCTCTTTTTTCAGCAGAAAGTATTCCCTTTCATCGGCGGATTTATGAAAGATCTGCAGCGTGTAAAATACGGAAATCATCACTACCGTCAGCACCAGAAGGTTGCTCGCCACCAGGTAGTAGTCGGAAAAAGCCGTAACCGGCAGCGGCAGCATCAAGAGTACGCTTTCCAGGAACAAAAATATAACGGTAAACAGAACGAACTTGGCGAGGGTCCGCCCCTCCGGCGCACTGGTCTTGACCATTACCACCCAAGGATCCCTCACACGGTCAAATCCGTAAATCACATTGCTTATGGTATGTACCGAAACGGCAACTGCCACATAGCCCAGCCGTACCCAGGGGTCTTCCATTGCCGTCACCTGGTCCGTCTCCAGAACTCTCGCCGCGATCCCCAAGAAGACGAAGCAGATGGTCATATCGCATATAAACGTCAGATGGCTGCTGAGAAAATGGGATGCTGTCCAGCCTTTGATATCCGCCCAGTGGGTCAGGATGCACAGGCCGTAATAAAGTACAGCCCAGAGAAAGACGGAGAGCTGTATGAAATACGCCAGACACAGCAAAGCTGACACAAGTAGTCCTTCTGCCAGAATACGTACCATATAGCGCTTCCCGCTCTGTCCCATGGATGCTACCAGCCAGAACCTGCTGATGCACAGCAGGACTGGGAAAGCAATGATCACAGCGATCTGTGTCAAGGATATCAAAGGCTCACCTCCGCGCTACTCTGCGCTTTCCTCCCGGCTCTCCTCCCGGATGTCGTCGATCCCCAGGTTGGCCAGGGCGTCCGCCCTGTTGTTCTTCTCGGTCACATATCGGAAGTCCTCGTAGGAAAAGCCGGAGCCGTTCCAGTCGAGGAATTTTTCGTAAAGCTTGTCAAGGTTCAGGCTCTTGCTGTCCAGGTTCACATGCCCCTTGACTCTGTAAAAGTCGATGCGGTGGCGGTGGATGTAGGGGATCAGCTGCTTCCACAGGTCCTGATTCTCCACCGGTTTTTTTGCTGCCGTCTTCCAGCCGTTTTTCTCCCAGCCTGCGTACCATTTTTTCCGAAAGCAATCCATCAGGTAGCTGCTGTCGGAAAAGACTTCTATCTTCTGGTTTTCTTTTTTGATGGCTTTGAAGGCTTCCAGCAGGGCTGTCATCTCCATCCTGTTGTTGGTGGTGTTTCGCTCACTGCCGTAAAGCTCTTTCCGGTGCTCTCCGTATTCCAGGATAGCGCCCCAGCCTCCCAGGTTTTCTTCGCTCTGGTTGCCGGCGCAGCCGCCGTCCGTATATATCCTCAATACTCCGTCATTTTTTATCTTCAATTTACCGTACCCCTCTTCCCATCGTCTTTTTCGTACATTATAATAGAGTCAACCGGGAAAGGCAATACTCGAAAAGAAAGGAGCATATCATGAGTGCGAATATGGAAAGCGTGCAGAAGACGAT
>JAUNBU010000061.1 GCA_030526925.1 Bacillota bacterium
TTGCGGCTTGGACACGTCGCTACTCGACCGTTCACAGGACGGTCTCGTTTGACGCAACGGCCCTTTCGGGTTCGACTCCCAATTGGTATTTAGCTATAAAAAAAAACGGAACTAAATGTCCCGTTTTTTTGTGCCTTGGTACTCCCTAGGGGAGTCGAACCCCTGATTCCGCCGTGAGAGGGCGACGTCTTAACCACTTGACCAAGAGAGCGCATATTCAATTACCGCATCCTTACGGCAACGCCGTCCAGATTAACCGCATTCATTATACCATAAATTCCATAAAAGAAAACAGGAAAATTAAAAATTCCGGACGTTTTTATCTTTTAAGCGCCGGAATTTTTTTTGTTCTCCCGTAACAACTCCGAAACATCCGCCCTTTACAATAAAAATAACAAGATGCGCACAGACAGCACGCACACGCAGCCAACACACAGACGAAGTCATAAAAGTAGACACGATACAAGAGTCGCTGGAAGTGGATCAACAGGCAGGGCGGCACGGAGCGCAGCAGCAAAAGAAAACAGGAGATTTCATATGAAAAAGATCAATCGCTATGTACTGTTATTCATTAGTTTGATCATCGGTGCTTTGTGTACAGCCTGTGGGGAAAAAGATACAGACAGTTCAGAGTATTATACAGAGACAAAGATCGTCTTACCAAATGATGCCGAAAGAATTACAGATATGGAAATAAGAGAGGACGATCATTGGTATGTCGCCGGTGCCTCAAGAGAGGGAGGCGTGTCCGTTTGGAGATCGAAAGACGAAGGAAACTCATGGGAACTCATAAAAAGTATGGATGAAGAATTTGCATTGGAGCCTTCTATGCAAAGAGAATGGTTCGGATTTTTTTTAAAGGACGGCAATATGCTGGTTTCAGTGGACGAATATGAGAATGATTCTTTCGAAGATATGCGGCAGCTTCTTTTTCATGTAACAGAAACAGGCGCCGTAAAGGAGCTGAAGGTAACCTTACCGGATGGATCAAGCATATACGATATGCACGGTGTGGATGAAAGCAAGGTTGTTGTTGGGACGATCCTTGGGAATACATATTTAGTCGATATTGCACAAGAGAACGTTGTGTCGCAACTGTTCGCCGATGATGAATTTTCCCTGGTCAGCGTACAAAAGGGAGACATATACGGCTTGCCCGGATTAGAATACGAACGTATTGAAAGATTTGACCATGGAAAAAACGAATATGAGCATAAAGGGAATGGATTTAAAGCCCAGACTGATGAGTCGGGTGAGGCTGCCTTTGGAGTGGCAGCGGATGGAGAGAACACGGAATTCTATTTTGCCAACCGAAGCGGGATGTGGAAATCTGATGGGGAAAAATGCGTACAGATTGTCAATGGAGATAATAGTATTTTGAGTGATAAAAATGTTTTTTTCGCAGATCAACCGATCATTGCTGTGGATCACAAAGTATTGCTTCCGGTCACTACGGATATGGAAACAGCTATTTATCAATATCAAAAACAGAGCAGAAGCGAAGATCCCGTTGAACTGACCGCATATACGCTGATTGAAGATGAATATGTAGATGAAATGTTAAAGGTCTATCAAAGAACCCACCCGAACGTACAAGTAGAACTACAAGTCGGGATAACGGAATATGGTCAGGAAGCAACAGATGTGATAAAGACATTGAATACGAAGATATTAGGAGGAGAAGGACCGGATCTTATTTTCCTGGACAGCATGAATGTTGAAAGATATGCAGAAGAAGGTTTGCTGGAGGATGTATCGGAGATCGTGTCGGAAGAGGTTATAAATAATTGTTTTGATGCAGCAAGCATCTATTGTGGAGAAAAGGAAGTTTTTGCAATACCTCTTGGGTTTACGTTTATGGGAGCGCTGGGAGATGAAAACTGGATCAATGGGCTGGATGATTTTTCAAAATGGACAGAAGCGCTTGAACAGGATAGCGATTATTTTAATCCTGTTACAGTAGATCGTATTCCGAGCATCTGTTATGCTGCCTATTTCGAGACAGGCATTAATGATGGAGAAGCGTTAAAAGTAGAGGCTGTGAAGGGCTTCTATGAAAACTTGAAGAAAGTATTTGAAAGCTATCAGCTAAGCAGTGAAGAATCCTTTGCATATTATGATCGATTTAATTTGCAGATAAACCCATTAAATAGCTTTGTTTATGTCAGCGAGGGAAAAAACGAAGCAACGATGGATTACATTGCAAGCATCAAAGATATACAACACATCAAAGCAGAAAAGAATTTCAAGGTCTTGGGAAGTAATGAAAAACTGCTGTATGTTCCGAGAGGCGTTATCGCAATCAATAAGAACAGTGATAAAACAGAGGAAGCAAAAAGCTTGGTAAGCTATCTGATTTCCGAAGAAGGGCAGACACAAATGGGTAAATCACACATTTTACCGGTAAATCGGAACGCCTTCCAGAAATCCCTGGAAAGCCAAAGTGAAGAGGTTGTAATCATCGAAGACGTGACCAATACATTGGAGGCATTTTCGGCAGAGGAAGTGGAGAGATTTGTTGTATTGGCAGACCAGATGCAGTATCCAGTTCGTACAGATGATATTCTGATGGAGATTATCATGTCCAATGCGGAAGACTACTTAAACGGGAAAAAAAGTTTAAAAAAATCCGTAAGTGATGCAGTGGAGCAAGGAAATCTATATTTGTCAGAGTAGTTAAAAAAGAAGAGCAGCATGGATAAGGAAAAGCAAATAAGAAAAATAAAACAGTACATGAAAAAAAGGCCTTGGCTTGTTTTCCTTGCGCCCAGTTTGATGGGCGTTCTGGTGTTTTTTGCGATTCCGTATATGGATGTGTTCCGACGTGCCTTCTTTTCATCAGCGGGGAATCGTTTTACGGGACTGGAGAATTTCCGGGATATCTTTGCTAACGAAGCGTTTCAAAAAGCCCTCAGCAATACGGGTCGTTTTATCGTGACCTGCATCCCTTTGCTGCTCATCATTTCCCTATTGATTTCCCTATTTCTGTACCAACACACAAAAATAGGACAATATGTAAAGACCATTTTCCTGATTCCCATGGCGATCCCAATCGCAGCGGTTGTATTACTGTGGAACATTTTATTTGACAGGCAGGGTTTTTTAAACGGTTTCCTTGATTTTTTTGGCGTTGATGCGGTGGACTGGATGAACACAGAGTATGCGTTTTGGATTGTGGTATCGAGCTACATATGGAAGAACCTGGGTTATCATATTGTGCTGTGGATTGCCGGACTTTCCATGATTCCGGAGAATATCTATGAAGTAGCCAGAATGGACGGAGCGAAGGAGGGCAGTATCTTTTTCAGGATCACGCTGCCAAATCTCCTGCCGATGGTGTTTATTATAGTGGTGCTGGCGCTTTTGAATTCCTTTAAAGTGTTTCGGGAAGCGTATCTAGTGGCGGGGGATTACCCACATGAAAGCATGTATTTTATTCAGCACCTGTTCAATAATTGGTTTCGGGATCTGTCGCTGGGGAATATGGCAGCAGGCGCATTTTTCATTTCGACGATGCTGATCCTGCTCATAATCTTACTGCAAAAAGCATGGGAGAACAGAGAATGAAAGATAAGTTGATTTTGGCAGGCATTACTGCGAGCGCTTTTTTGGCGGTTTATCCCGTCGCATTTCTGCTGACAGGCTCTTTGATGAACCCTTCTGAGCTACAGGAAAACCTGGCGCCTGTTGTTTCCGGTGCAGACGAGACATATGCATCCTGGTCCCTGCTGCCCTTTGCTCCTACGTTACAATCTTATGTAAAGGTACTGCTGGAGCAACCGGAGTTTTTTGTCGTTTTCTGGAATTCGGTGAAGGTGACACTGGGAGTCCTGGCAGGCCAGATGCTCTTTGGCGTTCCGGCAGCATGGGCATTTGCACAATATGAGTTCAAAGGAAAGAAAGTGCTTTTCACCATGTACATTATCTTTATGATGCTGCCCTTTCAGGTGCTGATGCTTTCCGAATATCTGGTGCTTCACAATTTACTGCTGATCGACAGCCTGTGGGCGCTGATCATACCCGGAGTATTTTCCACATTTTCCGTCTTCGTCATTTACAATTTCTTCAGGGGAATTCCAAGAAACATTTTGGAAGCCGCTCGTCTTGATGGCGCCGGCGAATTTCGTCTGTTCATACAGATCGGGCTTCCGCTGGGGAAAACAGGCATTATAGCAGCCATGACCTTACAGTTTTTAGAGTACTGGAACATCATTGAACAACCGATGGTATTTTTAGAGCAAAAAAGCTTATGGCCGCTGAGTCTTTATTTGCCGAGTATTACCTTGGAAAATGCAGGGCAGTCATTTGTGGCGTCGGTGATCACCCTGATTCCTGCCCTCTTCGTCTTTTTTTACGGCAAAGATCATCTGGAAAAGGGAATCATTGCTTCTGCAGTAAAGGAGTAGGATATGAAAAAAGATCGTGTACTGAAATGGCTTATCATATTTTTCATTGTAATGGTGGGGTTGACCATTATGTCACGGATTACGTACCGGATGCTGATTCCAAAAGTGGTGCTGGGAACGGTGGAGGAGAACGTGATCGAACATCAAGTCAGTACCCGAGGAAAAGTGACTTCTAATGTGGAACTGCCCGTTTTTACAGCGGAAGGACTGTTGATCAGCAGCATTTACGTTACGGAGGGGCAGAAGGTAAAGGAAGGGACTGTTCTCTATGGGATCGATCAGGCAAGTTTAAACCAGTGCATCCAGGGAAAGCAGCTGGAGCTGAATATTGTAAACGGACAGATAGAAGAACAGAAGCAGGCTGATCCGTCCGCCAATTTACAGGGACTGGAAGCGGAGCAGAGACAAAAGCGCGAAGCCCTGGAGATATATACACGGATCAGAGCGAGAGGAGGGGCAGTAAAAGCAGATCGTGATGGCATCATTACTGCGATTTACGCAAGAGCGGGAGAAAAAACCACGGGGAATGCGGACATGATGATGGCAGACAAGACGAAAGGGGTCATTGTTTCAGTCAGCGTAGATTCGGAGGGAGAAGGTCATTATATTACAACAAGTACCGTTGCCCTGATCAGCGATGGCGCAGGTGGTGAGACGAAAGAGCTGCCGATTCGCTCCCTTTCGGAGGATGAAGAAAAGGGAACACTGGAGATCAGCATTGCATTGCCCGATGATCAGTTTCAGGTGGGACAAATTGTGGAGGTCAACTTAAAATCTTTATCAAGCCGCTATCAAACATGCGTACCGAGAACAGCACTTCATCTTGACGAAAACAACAAATACTATGTATACGGCATCAAAACGACTGAAACCATCTTGGGAGAAGAGCTGACAACGGTGAAATATGAGGTGGAGGTGCTTGATAAAAATGCTGATTTCGCAGCGGTAAAGGGCGTTGAACAGAGGATGGAAATCATTGTGGATTCGGACAAGATCTTGGAGGAAGGGATCAAGGTGAGACAGCTGCAATGAAAAATAAAATAAAAAGGAACTGGAGAATTTTCATTTGCGCGATACTCACAGGACTGCTGCTGCTTGGCGCTTGGAGCGCCTTTTTGGATATGAAGCAGTATCAGTCACTGTACTATGTGGGAACAGGTGAGGAAACGGGGATCGCTTTCGGCGAGGCATATACCTATCAGCAGCAACAGATGGAAGCGGAGGAAGGCAAACCGTACTCTGTCCTGTTTTGGATGATAGAAGGATTTGGCAGTCTGAAAAGTTCGGCGCTTGAAACAGAAGTACAGACGCAGGCGATCGCCCTCTGCGGCAGATCGGATTTGCTGCTAAAAGACAGCTTTCGGCTCGATTACGATGATCGGAGACTTTGCATCATAGGCAGCATGGATGCTTATGAACTATTCGGCGGGACTGATGTCGAAGGAATTAGCGTGCTGTACGAAGATAGAGCCTACCGGATCGTGGGCGTAACGGGGCAGGCAGAGCACCTGTTCCTTTATCAGGCAGAAACAGAGGGAAGCGCCTCTTTTGACAGAGCCGTGGTCAGCTGTGGCGATCCGCAGCAGAGAAGCATGATCAGAAACAGCTTTGAGAGCAGCTTTACAGTAGGAAACTATATGGAAAACACATTTCTGAGCTGGCTGATGCAGATTTTTGTCAGCATCGTTCCTGTTGCCATTTTGGCGCTGTGGGCAAAACGCTTCTTTTCCACCGGAAAAAGGAGAAGAAGGCCGATGTTCTTTGCGGCGGGAGCTGCGCTGGTTGGAGCAATTGTCATCCTGATTCTGCTGATCGGGTATCCCGCCGATATGATTCCAATCAGCTGGTCGGATTTTACCTTTTGGAGCGAGATGCTCAATTCCAAGAAGGAGAGCCTCCTGATGTTTATCAAGAGCGAAAAAACAGATTTAGACGTTACATATCTGATGCTCATTTTAAAAATTCTATGTTATAACATACTGGCGATCATGAGTTTCATATTCACGATGTGGCTGGTGCAGAAAGGAAGGAAACCGGCAAATGGCCAATTTGGAACTGAAGAGTGTACGCAAAATCTATAAAGACGATGTAAAAGCGGTAGAAAATTTTTCCCTAACCGTCAGAAATCGGGAACTTCTCGTGCTGGTGGGACCGTCTGGCTGTGGGAAATCAACTGTGCTGCGCATGATTGCAGGATTAGAATCGGTAACGGAAGGTTCTATTTTTGTAGACGGAATTTGCATCGACGAAGAACCACCGCAGAATAGAAATATGGCGATGATTTTCCAGAATTACGCCCTGTATCCGCACATGACTGTTTATGGGAACATTGCCTTTTGTCTGAAGATGAGCAGATGCAGCAAGGAGGAAATCGAGGAATCCGTGCGGAATGTTTCCCGGAAGCTGGGAATCGAATCGTTGCTGCAGAGAAAACCTAAGACGCTGTCAGGCGGTGAAAGGCAGCGGGTAGCAATGGGTAGAGCAATTGTGAGAAAGCCTAGTCTGTTTCTGATGGATGAGCCCTTATCCAATCTGGATGCTAAGCTGCGCATTCAGATGCGCAGAGAGATCGCCAACCTGCATCGGCAGATCGGTGCAACCATCATATATGTGACCCATGACCAGGTTGAAGCCATGACCTTGGGGGATAGAATCGTAGTAATGAAAGACGGGGTAATTCAACAGATCGATACGCCGCAGAATTTGTATCATATGCCATGCAACCTCTTCGTTGCAGGCTTCATCGGAACACCTCAGATGAATTTGCTGGAAAGCACTGTTGTCACGGATTCGGTTACCGGAGCAGTGGCTTTAGAGTTGGAAGGAATTACGATTTCATTAAAGCAGGAACAGCAGCGTGATTTAGAGACGCGAGGATATGTTGGCAGGAAAATCATCATGGGCATCAGGGCGGAGGACATTAAAGCGGCGGGACAGATCGGAACAGAGCCTTGCGGATCTTCCTGCCCGGTTATCATAAAAGAACTGGAATCCCACGGCTCGGAGCAATACGCATATTTGGATTTTCAAGGCAAAGAACTTGTGATGAGCGTTCCGCAGTGCTTTTCCAAAAAGAAGGGCGATGCAGAGGAACTTTCCTTTTCAGCAGATCATCTGCATCTGTTCGACCGACAGACAGAACGGAGATTGTAAAATAGTGTGTTCATAGGAGACAAATTGCTTCAATATACGAAACAAGCATGAACTTGCTTTACATGACCCTTGTGAAGAATGGTATAATAAATAATCGGAGGAGAGATGAATATGTTACGAGGAAATGCATTGCGGCAGACCATCTGCATAGCGCTGCTGATACTGATTCTGGCGGCAGTAGCCATCATAGTCGGTCAGAAATACGTGCTGGCGTCCGATGATAAGGCGCGGGAAGCAGAACGGGAGCGGCTCTATAAAAACCTGATGATGGAAGAGAATGTGGGCCTCATGGAATGGGCCGATGAAGAAACCGGACTTACCGTGACCGTGTTGGAACGTACCCTCGGAATAGAGGGAGGCAGAGAAACAGGGCATGCCATAGAAAGGCTCTTTATCAATGACCAGGAAGTTGAGCTTCACCAGTCCCTCAGGCAGCTTACGCCTTATATTGAGAAATTGCTCGGAGCGGCGGACTGTGAAACGGTGATTCGTCAGTTTTGCACAGAAAACGCCATCGACTATGAGAATACTATGATCGCCGACCTGGAGTCGGATACGATCTATGACCTTTGTGAACTGATCGACGTGAGGTAAGAGAGGATACGGAGCGCATGGCAAATATTTTGATCGTAGAAGATGAATTTTCCATAAACGAATTGATATGCCGGAGCTTGCAGGCGGCGGGACACCATTGCGTGCAGGTCTTTACAGCCATGGAGGCCATCAAGGCGGCGGACAAAGAGGAGCCTGACCTGGTTTTGCTGGACGTGAACCTGCCGGACCTGGACGGCTTTGCCCTTTACAAACACCTGGAGCCGCTGCCGGTGATTTACGTGACCGCCAGAGATGAGATCGGCGATAAGCTTAGAGGGCTGGCGAGCGGCGCTGAGGACTACGTGGTAAAGCCTTTTGATATCCAGGAACTGATCGCCAGAGTCAATCTGGTGCTCAGACGGAATCATCGGTCGGAGGAAGCCATCAAAGTCGGAGAGATGGTCATAGATTTGGAGCGTCAGACGGTCCATCATGGAAAGGAGCTTGTTTCTCTCAGCAACAGGGAGTTTCAGCTGCTTCGGGTGCTTTTGGAGCATAAGAACATGGTCCTGTCCAGGCGGCAGCTTCTGGAGCTGGCATGGGACATGGACTATCAGGGAGAAGAACGGACGGTGGACGTCCACATCCGAAGGCTGCGGCAGAAGCTGAGACTGGAGGATAAGATAAAGACGGTATTCAAGGCAGGATACAGATTGGAGCTGTGACGTGAAACTGAAACTTTGGGAAAAAAGCTTTTTGCTTACCTTCAGCGCCTTCTTCCTGCTGCTCAACGTTGCCATCGTCATCTGGGTAGTGATGAACTTCGGCAGCCAATACAGGCAGTGGTATGATGGATGTCAACAGGAGGCAGAACAAATCTATTCAGCGGTGGAGCGGATATACGAGGAAGGCGGGAACTCCGGAGAAATCGAGCGGCTGGGAGCTCTTTACAGCAGGAGCGATACCTTCATCCGGGTAGAGGACATGAGAGGTGAGAATATGGCGGCGGATGGGAACCGGGCCGTGACCGACTATCTGCCGGAGCAGGTGCCTCAGAGGTATTACAAAACCGGGAAAATGGACGTGGGAGAGGACAGCTACTTTTATTTTCATTCTGCTTCGATGATCGAGACGGGGCAGAGCCCGTTGGTATTGGTCTATGCCAAAGATATGGATGCGTTTTTTGATAAGCAAAGGTGGACGACGCTGTGGGCGGCAGTTATAGACCTGGCAATGGGCGTGCTTGTGGGCGGGCTTCTCTATATGGCTATGCGCAAAATCTACCGGCCCGTCAGCAATATCTCCCATGAACTGCGGACGCCGCTGACCGGCATCAAGGGCTACGCCCAGTATCTGATGACTAAAGGTCTTTCCGAAGAAGACAGGCTTTTCGCCCAGCAGCAAATCATATCGGAGGCCGACTACATGAAGGATGTGGTGGAAAAGATGCTCACCATGGAAAACCTTCGAGGCAGCCAAATCAAAAAAAGCCCTATCCCCATGGGAAGGTTTTTATCGGAGCTGCAGGAGCAGTATCCGGCGCTGGAAATCAAAAATGAACTGGAATCGATCCGTGGCGATGAGACTCTGGTAAGGAGTCTGCTGTTCAACCTGGCTGGCAATGCGGTCAGAGAAGATGGAAAGGCGCAGATGATATGCAGCGGCAGCGCCATCAAATTCGTCAACCATGCATCGGGTCTGACGAAGCAAGACGTGAAGCAGATGAACAGAGGCGTTCCCCTGTCGAGGCAGAAGACAAAGGGCAGCGGGTACGGTCTGTCCCTATGCAAAGAGATCACCCGTCTCCACCGCTGGCGATTGCACTATGAACTGCAGGACGGGCTGCTGACAGCACTGGTTGTCATAGAATAGGCACATACTCTGCGTACAATAATAGAATATGCACAGCAAAAAGCTCAGGGAGTTGGCTCCGGTGATGTCCTCGCTGCTCCTGCTGACGCATTCTGCGTCGCAGCTGCGGATTACACCGGAGCCAACTCCC
>JAUNBU010000241.1 GCA_030526925.1 Bacillota bacterium
TCGTACTTACCTTTTTCGGCGTTATTTCCGGAATCGGAACGCAGCTGACGGAGCTTAGCACTTCTACGGTCGCAACGGATGTGGAAAATGTCGAGGGAGACGAAGCTGTCGTGGATATGGCGCCGTCCTACACGCCGGGGCTCGTTAAATATCTCAACGACTATGCTGACGGCAGCGACCGCACAGAGGAAGTAGCCGGTCAGGTTATGAGCAGCTTCAAAGGAACAGGCGGCATCCTTTATAACATCATGTATAAGGTGGACCAGTTCGTCTTCACCCATGATACTGCAGCCAAGGTCATGGTCCTTATCGCCATCGCCGCATATCTGATCTATTTCATATTTATAAAGAACGTGCTGCAGGTAGGCTTTTGCCGATTCCTCATTGAGACCAGAGTCTACAGCAAAACCAAACTCAAGCGAGTCTTTTTCGTCTTCGGCAAAGGCGGCATCTTGAGGACTTCTTATGCCATGATCATGAAGGCGCTGTTTATCGCCATGCTGCTGTTCTTCGGCATCCTGGCCGGTTTGGTGGGCGTCATCATCGCTGCGGGGGCCAACTCCTGGATCCCGCTTGTTATCGGATTTGCCGCTGCGGTCTATCTGGTATACCTTTGCGTCACCCAATACTACGCCCTGATGCTGGTTCCTTTCATACTTTCCGAAAATCCGCTTATGAAGCGAAAAGAGATATTTGCCCTTTCACGCCAGATGATGAAAGGCAGCAAGATGCATGCCTTCGGTCTGGAGCTTTCCTTCATCGGCTGGGGTATCCTTTCCCTGTGTACCTTCGGTCTTCTGAGCATTTTCTTCCTCACGCCGTATAGATACCTGGCGCGTGGAGAGCTGTTCATGACGCTGCGAAACTTTGCCATCGACAACAACCTGGAATATTCGGCAAATCTGCAGGATAACTACCTGACGGCGCCGCCTGCCAGCCTGATAAAATCAGAGGGCATCCAGGTCACCGACGATATGGATATCTTCCCGCTGTCCTACCCTGCCGTTGTTCCGTTCAAGCGGAACTGGTTCATCGAGCACGTGCAAAATCTGGAGCCGGAACGAAAATACGCTCTTGTGACTTATATCCTGTTTTTCTTCATCTTCTCCTTCCTGGGCTGGTGCTGGGAGGTCAGCATCCATCTGGTGAAGGATGGTGTTTTCATCAATCGCGGTACCATGTTCGGACCGTGGCTGCCTATATACGGTTCCGGCGGCGTGATGATCATCTTCCTGCTGAAACGGTTCGCCAAGAAGCCTGCCCTGCTCTTCGTCTGCACCATGATACTGTGCTCCATCGTAGAGTATTTCACCAGCTGGTTCCTTGAGGTCACCAAAGGCATGGAGTGGTGGGATTACAGCGGCTATTTCCTGAATATAAACGGGCGTATCTGCCTTGAGGGGGCTCTCACCTTCGCTATCGGCGGCTGCATGTTCGTCTATCTGGCTGGACCGTTCCTGGATAACCTGCTGTCAAAGGTGGGCATGAAGCCTAAAGTCGTCGCCTGCGTCGTGCTGGTGCTGCTCTTCGGAACGGATGTGTTCTATTCCCACTTCCATCCCAACGCAGGCAAGGGCATCACCGACTACGGCTATCGCTACGACGACCAAAAGCTGTACGGTACTGCGGATATCTACAAGCTCCCCGGCCTCACCGCCCGCCGGTAGTAGACAACAGCGCCCCATAGAATTCTATGGGGCTTTCGCACTTCCTTTGCCCTTCCTCCTGCTTTCCCACACGGAGCTGCTTGCTCTGCATAT
>JAUNBU010000242.1 GCA_030526925.1 Bacillota bacterium
TCAAGGACGGTACTTTGCAGCTGGTGGTTCCGAAGGAAGAGCCAAAGAGGCTGGAGGAGCAGAAAAAGATGATTTCCATCGACTAAGCGCAGACAGACGTAAGAAAACTTTACTAAGCACTATGTAAAGCCCGATGAAATACTGGCGGCGATGTCCTCGCTGCTCCTGCTGACGCATTCTGCGTCGCAGCTGCGGATTACGCCGCCAGTACACCATCGGGCTTTTTCATGCTTCAGATAGCTATAAAAGTGTTCTTTCCGCAAATTCTCTAGGCATCAATGCCGACCATAAGCTGTCCTTCTGTGCTGTAGCCGATGACTTTTTCGCCCGCATGGCGTAGGGCTTTGATGTATTCTATGTCTTCTCGGCTGATTTCTTCGCCGGGGCAGATGAGCGGTATGCCCGGCGGGTATGGGATCACTGAGGATGCACAGATTTTCCCGCAGCAGTTGTCGATGTGAAGCAGCTGCTTTTTTATTGGGATCGGATGCAGTGTGCGCCGTTTGGTCCAAAGGCGTGCAGCATCCGCCAACGGATCTTTTTGACCTTTTTGACATGGAGCCTCTGCTAAAGAATCCGTTTTGTCGATAGTGCTGGATGGTGTGGTTTTCATGTCGCCAGCTTTCATACGACCATGCTCCTCGCCAACATCCTTCTTGAGCGATGCGCTCTCTGCGATTTCCGCTAACGCCCTTAAAAGCCTTTCCATGTCCTCCCCGGAATTTCCGATCCCGGTCATGCACATGAGTATGTTCCCCGTCACCAGCTCGGCATAGATACTGCGGCTCATCAGCATTTCTTCCAGCTGGTTGCCGTTGATGCCGTAGGCGCTCATGTCGATGTTGATCTTGGTTTCGTCCATCAGCCCCGGCACCTTCATCAATTTCAGCCCCGGGATTTCGGCTGCCCTGCCATAAAAACTTTGCAAATGCTCTGCCCACGCATCAAATAGCTCCTTGCCATGAGTCTCAAGCAAGTCAGCGTTCACGTCCAGGGATGCCATGAGAACGTAGGAAGGGCTGGTGCTTTCGATGGCCTGCAGCTTGTCTTCCAGATCGAATATGGACACCCTGTCGGAGCATACGTTGAGCACTGCGCTCTGGGTCAGGGATGCCAGGGTCTTGTGGGTGCTGTTGACTACGATGTCGGCGCCGCACTCCTCGGCAGGAAGCGGCATGCCACCACGCCCACTATATATGCCGTTCGCAGCTCCGCCAAAACGGCTGAAGAACTTCAGATGGGCGCCGTGGGCCTGATCCACGATCAAGATCTTTCCATGGTGATGGACCACCTCTGCGATGGCTTTGATGTCACTGCAGATGCCATAATAATTGGGGCTTGGCAGGATCACCGCCTCCGAATCGGGATTCTCCATGAGAAGCCTGCCGATTTCCTCCGGCTCTATGGCCCCCGAAATACCGTATTCCTCCACCACGGAGGGGAAAGCGTACACCGGCTCGATGCCGCCCAGGGTCAAGGCATTAAAGACGGACTTGTGGCAGTTTCGCGCCATGATAAGTTTTTTGCCTGCCGGTACAGACGCCAGAATAGCCGCGATCAGCCCTCCGCTGGTACCGTTGATCAGCAGATAGGATTTCTTCGATTCGTAAAGCGCCCTGTATTTTTCTGCCGTCTCGCGAATGATCCCCTCTGTCAGAAACAGGTTGTCGGCGCCGGGGATTTCCGTGATGTCGCAGTCCATGACCTTTTCCAGAAACTCGCCGTAGCCGTACTTCCTGTAAAGCCCGCTGCCCTTGTG
>JAUNBU010000062.1:0-7605 GCA_030526925.1 Bacillota bacterium
TGGGTCAGCAGGGTTTCCCAGGCGGCAGGGTCTGTGTTTTCAAAAGTCATATCGGCGGCGGCTTCGTAGAGGGGTCGTCGTTTTTCTTCCATTTTTTTAAGGGCGTCAAGGTTCTTGGAAAGGGGACGTCCGTCGGTGGCAAGGGCTTCCAAAGGGCGTCGGACGTGGATGACCAGGCCGTTTTGGCGCAGGGCGTCTACGTTCTCGCGGCGTAAAACAGCTCCGCCTCCGGTGGCTATGATCTGTCCGTGCTCTTTGCCTATGCGGGCGGCGACTGCCGATTCCCGGTCGCGGAAGCCGGCCTCTCCCTCCGCATCAAAAATCTCCGGAATCGCCATGCCTGCTTCCCGCTCGATTTCCCGGTCCATGTCGATGAAAGGTTTGCCCGTCTTTTCTGCCAGCTGCATGCCGATGGTGGTCTTGCCGCAGCCCGGCATGCCTACGAGCACCAGATTTTGCATGTTCTGCTGCAGTTTAGCGATGATCCTGTCGTTTTCCTGCCAGAAAGCGCCCGGTGTCCCCAGGAAATAGCCGGCGGCTGCCGTGGCCTGCGCCACCAGCATTGGCAGCCCGTTGGTGTGCCTAATGCCCAGCCGCTCCGCCTCCAGCAGCAGCGCGGTTTTGAATGGATTGTAGATCACGTCCATGACGCTGTGGCAGTTTGGGAAGTCCTTTATGGAAAGGAGTTCCCCGCCGTTGTCGGGGTAGGTGCCTAGGGGCGTGGTGTTGACGATGATGCCGACGGCATCTGCGATCTGCGGCAGATCGTCGTAGGAGAGAAGTGTGGCGGAGCCGGCGGACCGGGAGGCTACTAAGATGCGGGATGCGCCCTGATGGGCGGCGGCTGTTTGCGCCATGCGGGAGGTTCCGCCGGTGCCCAAAATCAGCACTGTCTGGTTTCCGAAATCGATGCCTGCTCTGTCAGCAGCATAGAGAAAGCCTTCGTAGTCGGTGTTGTGCCCCACCAGCCTCCGCGACCCCGATACTGCGGGGCTTGCGCCAGGCAAATCGCCGTCTGCGCAGCTGGCAGCAGAGCGCTTGGCATCTGGCGAGCCGCATTTATTCTGAGCCGCCCAAGCCTCAGCAAATCCAAAGCTTGCCTGAGAACTCGTTGCATCCCCAGCATCCGACTTGCTTCCCACTTCAATATCACTCTCGGTTTCCATGCTGCTCGCCGCATCCCGCCAATACAGCGTATTGACTGCGCCGATTTCCCGGGCCAGGAGCGAAATCTCATCGCAAAGAGCCATCACCTCCTGTTTGTAGGGGATGGTCACGTTGAGGCCGTCAAATTCGCGACTGCCGACGAAATCCTTCATCTCATCGGCGGTCAAACTCATCAGCTCATATTCATATTTTCCCAGCGCCTCGTGGATCTCCTTGGAATAGCTGTGGATCAGCGAGGCGCCGATCAGCCCGTATCGCTTTTTCATCTTAATTCTCCTGTCGGATGCTTTGGTAGGGAACTGAAGAGGCACGCCCTTGTATGGTGCGGCACACACTTCTTGTGTTTCTGTCTTTTTGCCATTTCCGAGCTTTCCATCTTAGATGGCTTCCGTATAGCACCCCAAAAACACGAAGGTCTCCGGTTGGTTTTCCAGCTGGCTCAGCAGATTGATCAGCTCCTGGGAGTAGACCGATGCCTCCAGGTCAAAGTAAAACATAAACTCAAAATCGCTGCCGGGGATGGGCCTTGATTCCAGCTTTGTCAGGTTGATGCCCAGAGCCGCAAACTTGGCGATGGTCAGATACAGCGACCGCGGCACGTGGGGCAGGGACAAAATCAGGCTGATTTTACTCGAGCCCGGATAGATCTCCAGCTTCTTGGAAATGCAAATGAAGCGGGTGTAGTTGTTGTCGCTGACCTGGATGTGCTTTTTCAGCAGCTCCAGCCCGTACAGATCCAGACACTCCTTGGAGGAAATGGCGGCAACATCGCTGCGGCCGCTTTCGGCAACCAGCTTGGCGGCCAGCGCCGTGTTCTCGCAAACGGTCACCTTTACATCCTTCAGCCCCTTGAGAAATTCACCGCACTGACCGATGGCCTGCTCGTGGGAATAGATTTCCTTTATATCGGCAAGCTTAGTGCCCGGCTTTGCCATCAGATTGTGGCTGATGCGCAGCCGGATGCTCCTGGCAATGTGAAAATTGTAGTTTTGCATCAGATCGTAGACGGAGCCCACGGAGCCGTAAGAGCTGTTCTCGATGGGCAGTATGCCGTACTGACAGAGTCCCTTTTCCACGGCGTTGAAAACGCCCTCGAAGCTGTTGAAATACATGATGCTGGGCACCTCAAACAGCTTTTCGCACGCCGCCTGAGAGTGGGAGCCCGCTACGCCCTGGCAGGCGACTACCGCTTTTTTTGGAAAGAGGTCGGGGGTTTCTTCCATGGCTTGGCTGATTCGCTGTGCCAGGTCCGACCGGCGCGCCAGGTAGTTGTTCTGGCAGGACCGGCTCACGTCGAAAATGGTGTTGAAAAGCAGGCGGGCGTATCCGTCAAAGGGTTCGCCGATTTCCTCGGACACCCTATGCAAAACTTCCTTTTCTCGGCTGTCGTTGAGGACCGGCAGGTTGTGGGCTTTTTTGTATTTGGCGATTTCCAGCGCCTTTTCCATGCGTTCCTTGAAAAGGGACGTGATCTGTGAGTCGATGGTGTCGATTTCGGTTCTCATTTTGTCTAAGTTCAATTCTGTCATTTCTGTACCTCCGTTGTATGTACGTCTGTGTCTGTATGTGTCGGTGTTTCTGTAAAATTGCCTGCGTGCCTGCATGCCGTCTTGCCGGCGTATCTATACTTCTGTTTGCGTGCCTGCGGGCAGCTCCATCAGGCTGTCTAAAATTCCCAGCGCCAGGGCTGCTTCGACGATCGGCACGGCTCTCGTTACCACGCAGGGGTCGTGGCGGCCCGTCACAATGAGTTTGGTGTTTTCTTTTTTCTCCAGGTCCACCGAATCCTGCTCCTTGCGGATGGACGGGGTAGGCTTGAAGGCAACTCTGGTGATCAACGGCATGCCGGTGGTGATGCCGCCCAAGATGCCGCCGTGGTTGTTGGTCCTGGTTTTTACCCTAGCGGTCCCGCCTTTGTCGTCGATTCCGCCGCCGTCATCCATATAAAAGGCGTCGTTGTTTTCCGAGCCTTTCAGCTTTGCCGCACCGAAGCCCGCACCGAACTCCACACCCTTGACAGCGGGGATTCCAAAGAGGATAGGCGCCAGTGCGCTTTCCAGACCGTCGTACATGGCTCCGCCGATGCCGGCAGGCAGCCCCAACACGCAGGCCTCTACGATGCCGCCCACCGAATCGCCTTCCTCCCGTGCCATGGCGATACGCTTTTGCATTTCCAGACGGACCTCGTCGGAAAGAAGGGCCAGGTCCTTTTCATGCAAAGCGTCCAGCTGCTGCGGGGTCACGTTTACCGGGTCGAAAGGGGTGTCGGCGGCGTCCTCGATGGAGTAGATGTGCGCGCCGACGGTGATACCCTGTTGCTCCAAAATCTGCAAAGCGATGCCGCCTGCCATGCAAAGTGGTGCGGTCATCCTGGCGGAAAACGGTCCTCCGCCTGCCATGTTCAGGTGGTCGCCGTAGCGGATGCGCGCTGTGTAGTCGGCGTGTCCGGGGCGTGGTACCGAGCGGAGAGCCTTGTAGTCGGAAGAACGGGCGTCCTTGTTTTTGATTTCCAGGGAAATGGTCTCGCCGGTGGCAACGGCGATATCCGCCGCAGGCGAAGCAGCCCGGCTCGGTTGGTCGCCGTCAGTCGCTGCTGCGTCGCTAGCTGGTCTGTCCGGCGCAGACGTTTGTCCTGCCTGAGCGACGGCAATACCCGCCGCATCACACCGGCCGTCCTTCAATTCCAGCCCGTGCAGGGGCACAGGGATGTCCGGCTCCTTCCTGCCGGTGGCGAACATGCTTCTTCCGGGCGCCCGCCGTTTGAGAAAAGCGGTCAGCGCTGTCAGGTCGATTTCCGTTCCTTTGGGGATCCCTTCTATATCCACACCGACGGCAGGCTCATGAGAGCCGCCCCAGACGGTGATCTTTATATTTTTTCCGATTGTGGATTTCATTTGTCCTGCTCCTCGTATAATATAGCTTGCGATCTGTTTCAAATCATCTCAAAGTCATAGGGTTTTATCCCGTTATATTTCGTATACTTCACCGCCCAGGGCGGCGAAATCTTCGAAAAAGCCGGGATAAGATTTTCTAACTGCTTCTGCCCCTCGGATGATGACAGGATTGCGGCATCCGCAGGAAGCCACTGCGGCTGCCATGACGATGCGGTGGTCGTTGTGCCCGTCCACCTCGCCGCCTTCCAGCTGGGGCATACCCGTAATGGAAAGGCCTGCGCCGCCGTGGGTGATGTCTGCGCCAAGAGCGGACAAAACATCGTAGACGGAATCAAGGCGATCCGATTCCTTGAGCTTCAGCCGGTGCGCATTGGTGATCATGGATGCACCCTTTGCCAGCGCCATGACCGAGGAAAGGACAGGAACCAGATCCGGCATCTGGGAGACGTTGACCTCCGTGCCCTTTAGGGAAGTAGAGACTGCGCTTCGACCGCCGGAGCCGGTCTTTGCGCCGCCGCCGGAATCGCTTGACGAAGAATACTCTCCGCCGGCAAGGTCTGTGCCGCTTCCAATGATCCGCGGTCCGCTGCAGCGAAGGCTGCACAGCATTTGTCCGTTTTCCGCATCGCTGCTCTCTGTGACCTCCAGGTGAGCGCCCATCCGCTCCAGAATCGGGGCGATATCCTTATCCTTCTGAGAGGAAAAGAGGGAAAGCCCTCGGCAGGTGATGTCGCCGCCCAGTGCGCCGCATGCCAGCCAGAAAGCGCTGTTGGACCAGTCGCCCTCTACCTTTAAATCGTCCGGCTCCACGTATCGCTGATTTCCCGGAATCTCGTACTGCTTGAAACCCAGCGGGGAACGCTTTTCCTCGATGCGGATGCCGAAGCGCTTGAGTACGTCCAGCGTCAGATCCACGTAGCCCTCCGACTCCAGCGCAGTCGTCAGCATCAGCGTGCTGTCCTTTTCCAAAAGCGGCAGCGCTAGCAAAAAGCCTGTGATGAACTGGGAGCTGATGTTGCCTGGCAGACGATACTCCCCCGGGCGCAGACCGCCCTTGACGGTACAGATTTCTTTGTATTTGTCGCTGATTTTTTGATTTTCCATATCCGTAAAGAAAAGGCAGCCGTGGTTTTCCATTTCCTCCTTCAGCGGGGAAAGGGGTCTGTAGGGCAGCTTGCCGGTGCCCAGGAAGACGGCTTCGCCCTTCAGCGCCATGACCACCGGCAGCAGGAATCGCAGGGTGGAGCCGCTTTCTTTGCAGTCCAGGAAAGGCATGGCCTTGTCCAGCTGGACCAGGCAGTTTTTGGTCGCCTTGATGTCCTCGGAAAAGTCGGGGATGTAAAGGGAGTCCTGTCCCGATGCTTGCACTTGCCCGGCGGCTTGCATCTGCGCCAGCTTCTGGGCAATGAGGATGCGATGGGCGTGGGATTTGGACGGCATGGCGTCGATGGTGCCCGTCAGGGTTCTGGGAATAATTTTTACGTTCATAGTGAAGGTTCCTTTCTTCAGACGTTCATCCCGCAGGAGATGAACTGTTCCAACTGGCTTACGGGTATGGTTTTGAGGATGCACATTCCGATGACCACTGGCACCACCAGGGTTATGCGGTCTTCGCGTATCTTTTTATCCTGCAAAGCGGCCGCTGCCAGCTGCGCCGGGCTGTAGGGGCAGTCCAGGGGAAAACCGAACCGCTTCAGAAGTCCGATGATTTTCGGGCCGCATGGCTCTTCGGTGAGGCCCAGTCTGTCGGCGGCAGTTGCGACGATGGCCATTCCCATGGCTACGGCGTGTCCGTGGCTGATGCTGTAGTCGCTGCACCGCTCGATGGCGTGGGCAATGGTGTGGCCGAAGTTGAGGAGCTGGCGTCTGCCCTCGTCTCGCTCGTCTTCCTCCACGATTCGCCGCTTTACCTCTACGGCACTGGCTGCCAGCGCCGTCAGAAAGTTGGCGTCCGCCGGGATGCGTTGCTGACCGGAGGAGTTGGGCTTTCCATACCCAACGCCCTGCGCTCCCGACGCCAGTTCATTTTCCACGGCGTCAATGATTCGCGGCTCGGCAATGAGCCCTGCCTTGATCGCCTCCGCAATGCCGTCCAGCTTCAGCTCGTCGGAAAGGGTGGCGAGCACGTTCGGATCGAAAAGGACCAGAGACGGCTGCCAGAAAGCGCCGGCGAGATTTTTCCCTGCCTTCAGATTGACCCCAGTCTTGCCGCCGACGGAAGAATCTACCACCGCCAGCAGAGACGTGGGCACCTGAACGTAGTCAATACCCCGCAGATAGACGGCCGCTGCGAAGCCGGTCACATCACCGGTGATGCCGCCCCCCAGGGCCAACAGCAGATCGCTCCTGGAAAAATTATGGGATGTGAGAAAATCCAGCAGCCCTTCCACCGTCGCCATGGTCTTATGCCGCTCCCCGCCGGGGAAAACGTACTTGCAGACCGCGAAGCCCGTAGTAGCCAGAGAAGCCCACAGCCCTTGATTTTCCATGGCATAGAGAGGCTCCACGGTGGAATCGGTCACGATGCAGATCCTCCTATTCTCGACTTTGCCGGTGGTCGGGTCGCCCTTCAGCCCCAGGGCGTATTTGATGTGGGTGCCCGCCGCGGCCAGCAGTCCCGGACTCATGAGCACGTCATAGGGTTTGGACGCCGCTATGCGAATTTTCATCATATCAGAACACCTCCCCGTCGATGAGAGCCTTCTTCTCCCGCCCCTCACGCAGCAGCCGCTTCAACGTATCCGCGTCTTTCGCCTTGATGGCGTCGCTGTAATCCTTCAGGTTGCCGATGAGGGTGTCGATTTCCGCCGTCAGGTTGTCGGGATTGTCCAGGAAAAGCTCGGTCCACATGTCTTCGTTCAGCTTGGCGACTCTCGTCAGGTCCTTGTAGCTGCCTGCGGAAAACCCCATATGTTCCCGCGCCGTGGGGCTTTTGATGTAGGCGCTGGAGACCACGTGCGCCAGCTGAGATGTAAAGGCTATCTTTTTGTCGTGGTCGGCGGGTGTGGCGATCTCTATGTTGGTGAAGCCGATAGACGTGAAAAGGTCTTTCAGCTTTTCCATGCTCTCAATGGGTCCTTTGGTTGGCGTGAAAATCATGGAGGCGTTGTTGAACAGGGATTTTTGGGCGTATGTAAAGCCTGAGTGCTCCCGGCCTGCCATAGGGTGTCCGCCTACGAAAAGGAAGCCATTTTCTTCTGCAAAGGGGATCAGTTCGTTGCAGACGAGTCTCTTGACCCCGCAGCAGTCCACTACGATGGCGCCTTCTTTGAAAAGGTGGGCGTTGCTTTTGACGTAGTCGATGGTGTCACGGGGGTAGAGGGCTACGATGATGATTTGGCAGTGGGGCAGCAGACGATCCGTCAGAGGCTGCTCGATGGCGTCCACCAGGACTGCTTTTTTGACGACCTGCTGAGACAGGTCCGTTCCGTATACAGTATGGTCTGTGTTCTGGCTGATGGCCTTGGCGAGGGAGCCGCCGATGAGGCCCAGGCCGATGATTCCGATTTCCATGTTGGTCTGTCCTTTCGATTGAGTGGTGGCG
>JAUNBU010000062.1:7705-10041 GCA_030526925.1 Bacillota bacterium
CCGTCGCAGAGGGCGGCTGCCGGATTGTTGTGGACTTCGATCATCAGTCCGTCGGCGCCCGCCGCTGTCGCTGCCATTGCCATAGGCTTCACCAGATGGGAGATGCCGGTGGCGTGGCTCGGGTCTACGACGATAGGCAGATGGGTCATGGTTTTCAGCAGCGGGATAGCCGCCAGGTCCAATGTGTTTCTGGTGGCCGTCTCGAATGTGCGGATGCCCCGTTCACAGAGGATGATCCGCTCGTTGCCGCCTGCCATGATGTATTCGGCGCTCATGAGCAGCTCCTGAAGGGTACTGGAAAGCCCTCTCTTCAGTAGAATGGGCTTGTCGATATGCCCCAGCTCTTTCAGCAGCTCGAAGTTTTGCATGTTGCGCGCCCCCACCTGGATAACGTCTACGTTTTCAAAGAGGGGCAGGTGTGACAGGTCCATGACCTCCGTGACGATAGGAAGCCCCGACTTTTCCTTGGCTTCCAGAAGCAGCTTGATGCCTTCGTCTCTCATGCCTTGGAAAGCGTATGGCGAGGTCCTTGGCTTGAATGCGCCGCCTCGGTAAAGACCTGCACCGGATTTTTTCACTTCGGTTGCCACCAGGCAGACCTGCTCTTCGGATTCAACGGAGCAAGGTCCGGCGATGACCTGGAAATTGCCGCCGCCGATCTTTACGTCTTCGGTGATTTCCACTACGGTGTCCTGGGGGTGGAATTTCCTGTTGACGTTTTTGTATGGTTCCTGGACCCGCTTGACCGTCTCAACGATGTCCAGGGCGTTGATCAGGTCGATGTCCACCGATGCGGTGTCGCCCACCAGTCCCATGATGGTGGTGGAGTGTCCTTGGCTGAGGTGGATGTCCAGGTTCATGCTTTTGAGCCAGGAGATCAGATTGTCCAGTTGTTTCTGGTCCGGGTTGTCTTTTAATACTACGATCATTGTTCTGCCTTCTTTCTTTTTGTTTTGATAAAGGTTTTTTTGGGGCGCCATCTGCGCCGCGCACAGTATCAAAGATACTGGCAGCTCATAAAAAAGTTTTCTTTAAAATGTGATTCGTGCTCTGCACTCATATTCAAAAGGTGAACTTTTTTGAAACATAGGAAATGCCACGCATTCGATATTTCCCATGTTATAAAAAAAATCCGCAAGTGAATTTCACCTGCGGAGTGCGTTGCGTTGACTAAATTCCAATCAGCTCAGACAAGCTATCCCATTGCAGCGAAATTCACCTTACCTCTAAAGAAAGTAAAGTAAAAGTAAAAGTATTCAGCTGCAAAAGTTTTGATTAACATGATGCTGTCCTCTGTTTGTTCATTTGTCTGGATTGTATCACTTTGAAATCCGGTTGTAAAGGATTTTTTTGAAAAAGTTGCCCGCAGTGTTGTTCGCTGTGCCCGCAGTGCTGCGCTTTTATTTTTCAAAAAAGTCCTCATCGCTTTTTTCTTTCCACTTCAAATACATTTCCTTATAGTTCCCTTTGATGAACTCGCGGATTATTCTGATTTCCCGTTCAGAAAGGATACCTTTGCTTTCGATTGTGGTATCTCCATTACTTTTCACAAAAAATTTCGCGGCTCCGGCTTCCGTTAGTTTTCCATCACTGGCATGAACATGCATCGCTTCGATGATGCAATGTGCGGTATAATAGAGGTAATATCCACACACTTTGTAGTCATAGTATTTTGGCATGTGCTATTCCTCCATGTACTTTTTGTTGCGCGCGTAGTATTCTTGAATTATATCCAACTCAATGTCGTCCATGCTTGTTTCGATAATCTCGCCATCACTCATCATGAGGGTTGCTTTTGCCGGCTCATGAAGGTTCAGGACTTTTATATTGCTTCCATCTTTTGTGAAGGCATAGCCGTTGACAATCAGCTGTGCCTCATCAGCGATTTGGGTCATATTATGCATAATCCAACCTCACTTTCTCTATCGGGGTTAAAAATTTTTCCGCATCAAAATACAGGTTTTCTAAAATAGGTATCAAATCTATATATTCTTCTTCTTCCGTATTGTTTTCATATTTAGCCATGGCAACGATATATCCATGGTCCCATTTGACGATCTTCGTATAACGCTCAAGCCTCGGAGACGTTCGGAAGCGTATAATATGTCCATCAAATGAAAAAGAAGTGAATTGTTTATCATTGCTTAAAAGAGCTTCATTTGCCATTTTTTTCTCCTTTCGCTTTGATATTAGTATAGCATATTTTAAGAGTTCATACAAAAAAATTCCCGGACCAAGCAATGATAGAAGTGATTGTTTGGTGATTATTTTTTTGGCAGGAGGTTCGGCTTGACTTGGTTTTCTCAAGGGGCTATAATTATGACATAAGTCAGAAA
>JAUNBU010000063.1:0-4035 GCA_030526925.1 Bacillota bacterium
ATGGACGTGGTGCCCACCTTCATGGGGGCCCACGCCGTACCTCCCGAATACGAAGGCAGAGGAGACGAATACATCGAAATGCTGTGCCGGGAGGTTTTGCCGGAGATCCGAAAGGAAGGGCTGGCTGAGTTCTGCGATGTGTTCTGCGAGGACTCGGTGTTCAACGCCGAGCAGAGCAAGAAGTACATGGAAAGGGCACGTGAGCTGGGCTTCGACCTGAAGATCCACGCCGACGAGATCGAGGACATCGGCGGCTCCAAGCTGGCGGGAGAGATGGAAGCCATATCGGCGGAGCATCTCATCGCAGCGGGAGAAACGGGGATGGACTCCATGGCAGAGGGCGGAACCACCGCCATGCTGCTGCCGGCCACGTCCTTCTATCTTGATAAGACCTACGCCCCGGCAAGGACCATGATAGAAAAGGGCATCCCGGTTGCCATCGCCAGCGATTTCAACCCGGGCTCATGCCCATCGCTGAACCTACAGCTTACCATCAACCTGGGCTATCTGAAATACAAGCTGACGCCGGAGGAGATTTTGACGGCAGTGACCATCAACCCTGCCTGCGCCATCCACCGGGGGGATATGGTGGGAACCTTGGAAGAAGGTAAGCAGGCGGACGTGGTGATATGGAACGCACCGGACTTTGAAATGCTTTGCTACCGGTTCGGCTCCAATATGGCTGATAAAGTAATCAAAAAAGGAGAATGGATAAAATGAAACTGATCGACTTGAAAATGAAGGAATATCTGGATGTTTTGTTATCCGACGCCCCGGCTCCCGGCGGCGGCTCGGTCAGCGCACTGGCAGGCGCACAGGCGGCAGCCCTCATGGGCATGGTGGCTGACCTGACCATGGGTAAGGAGAAATACGCCGACTATCAGGAAAGCTGCAAGGCAGCACGCCAGGGGGCAGGAGTCCTCTACGAGAAGTTCGCACGTGCCATCGACCAGGATACGGAAGCTTTCAATCTGGTGGCGGCAGCCTTCAAGATGCCAAAGGGAACCGACGAGGAAAAGGCGGCAAGGAAGAAAGCCATCGCAGACGGTACTCTGGAGGCGACTAAGGTTCCTTTCAGCGTTATGGAAATGGCAGCGGAAGGACTGAAGATCGCAGAGACCATGGTTGGAAAATCCAATCCCAACGCAGCAAGCGACCTGGGTGTAGGCATCCTCAATCTGATGACCTGCATGAAGGGCGCATGGCTCAACGTGAAGATCAATCTGCCGGGCGTCAAGGACGAAGCTCTGGCAGCAGACTATGAAGCAAAGGGCAAGAAGATGCTGGAAGAAGGCGAAGCCATCGCAAGAAGGCTTTTCGCAGAGATCGAAGGCAGCCTGTAAAGGTCCATTATATTATCAAAACAACAGGAGGAAGAAGAACATGGCGAAGATAATCGAGAGCGTACCAAACATCAGCGAAGGAAGAAACCAGGAAGTGATAGAGGCTTGCGTGGATCAGATCCGCAATACGGCAGGCTGCACGTTGCTCAACTACTCTTCCGACCCGAGCCACAACAGAACGGTGATCACCTATATGGGAAGCCCTGAAGGCTGCGAGGAAGCCAGCGTTAAACTGGCAAAGAAGGCGGTTGAGCTGATCGACCTGACCAAGCACGAGGGCGAGCACCCGAGAATGGGCTGCGTGGACGTTATGCCGTTCATCCCTATCAAAGAAGCAACTATGGACGAATGCGTAGAGCTTTCCAAGAGAGTGGGCAAGCGCATCGCAGAGGAAGCAGACCTGCCGGTGTTCCTTTACGAGAAGTCGGCGTCGGCGCCTCACAGACAGAACCTGGCAAAGGTGAGAAAAGGTCAGTTCGAGGGCATGGCAGAGAAGGTAAAGGATCCTGACTGGATCCCGGATTTCGGCGGACAGAGGATCCACCCGACAGGCGGCGCTGTCTGCGTCGGCGGCAGACCTCCGCTGATTGCGTACAACATCAACCTGGGTACAGATAATCTGGAGATCGCCAGCAAGATCGGCAAGATCATCAGAGAGTCAGGCGGCGGACTGAAGTGCGTCAAGGCCATGGGCGTTATGCTGGAGGACAGAAACATCGCACAGGTTTCCATCAATATGACAGACTTTACGGTGACGCCGCTCCACAGAGTGACTGAGCTGGTAAAGGCAGAGGCAGCAAGATACGGAGTTCCGGTGATCGGGACTGAGCTGATCGGACTGGCGCCGATGCAGGCCCTGTTCGATGCAGCTGAATACTACTTGCAGATCGAGGACTTCGACCCTGCCGTACAGGTCATCGAAAACCATCTGCTGTAGGGCGCATGTAAAGGAGTAAGACGGTGGAGCACAAAAGGCTGACGGGAGAATCGTCCCTGGCGGAGGAGGTCACCGATGTTCTGCGAGACAGGATCATCAACGGCGAATACGCCATGGGAGAAAAACTCATCGAAAACAAGATCGCGGGAGAGCTGAAGGTCAGCAGGACTCCTGTTCGTGATGCCTTCAAGCAGCTGGCGAAGGAACAGCTGGTGGAATACGTGGCAAACAAGGGCTGCTTCGCCAAAGGCTTCAGCCAGAAGGACATGTCGGACATCTACGCAGTCAGGAAGGCGGTAGAGCAGCTGGCGGTCACCTGGGCAATAGAGAACGCCGAGGAGCGGAGCATAGAAGCCCTTTCCGAGCAGCTGGACCTGATGAGCTTTTACACGGAGCATAACTTCTACGAGAAGCTGCTGGAGGCCAACGAGGAATTTCACTACATGATCTACCAGATGACGGGCAGCCGCTTCCTGGTCCAGATACTCAAGTCCTATCAGGACTACGTCCACGTGGCGCGAAAGAACACCTTGAAGAAGGAGGACGATCTGCCGGAGATCTACGGGGAGCACGCTGAAATCTACCAAGCCATAGAAAGGCGGGATATCGCCGCCGCCGTGGATGCGGTGGGCAGGCATCTTGACCGATCCTGCCGCAGGGCAGAAGAACGATGGATGGAAAAGCAGGGGAAATGACCCCTGCTTTTTTAATACCTGCGCTTCACCCTTTTTCCCGGCGTTTGGTGCGATACATGGCGGCGTCGGCAGCGCGGAAGAGAGCTTCGAAGGTATCCCCGTCCTGCGGGAATTTGGCGATACCGGTGCTGGCAGAAAACTTCATGTCGCCTTCTTTCAGCTGGTCCGCCATCATCTGCCGGAGGGCTTCCAGCTTGGCAGTCACCACATCCGTATCCTTGAGGCTGCGCATGTATACCACCAGCTCATCGCCGCCGATCCTGCCCAGAATGTCGTTGGCGCGGAAGATTCGCTGCAGGCAGGTGGCAAACAGCCGCAGCACGTTGTCGCCTGCCAGATGTCCAAAGCCATCGTTGATCTTTTTGAAGTCGTCGATATCAAAGAGGATCATTATCCCATCCTGTTTAGAATCAATGGCCTGCTCGATCTGTCGTTCCGTAGTGATTTTGTTGTAGAGTCCCGTCAGCCCGTCACGCTGAGCCTGCTCCAGCAGAGTTTCCTCGTGGCGCTTCTGATCGTCCACATTGTCGATCTTGCCGATGACGCTGACCAGGCGGTGCCGCCGGTATAAGTATTTGAACTGTACCACGTACCACAGAAACTTGCCGCCCCGGGAATCCTTGATCCTTATCAGCAGGTCCTGATTATCGTCCGGCATCCGACCGGTCAGAGCACGTTTTATAGTATCGTGATCTCCGGCGTAGAGAGTTTCCAAAGCGTCCAGGTTGCCGAGGAAACCGGAGTGGGTAGTAGCATTGAGCTGAAACAGCTCCGCTGCATTGGGAGTGAAATGGATCACGTCGGTAGCATAATCGTAATCGAAGAGTACCGTACCGGAGAACTTTTCCAGAAGAAAATAGCGCTGCCGCTCAGCAGATATAGTGTGCCGCCACCGCCACAGATAAAGGGTCAGCAAGACTGCCGAGAGCAGGGATGTGGCAACGAGAAACGCTGTAAGAAAGATGGAATAGTGGAGCAGCCGGTCCGTATCCGAGAAAGAATCGGTAAACAGATCATAGAAAAAATCCACGGCAAAAAGGGCACAGAGCAGATGAATGAA
>JAUNBU010000063.1:4135-10004 GCA_030526925.1 Bacillota bacterium
AAGAGGAATCAAAAGGGCGCCCGGACGAATTTCCGGGCGCCCTCTCTCATAGGACAAAGGGAGATTGCCTATTTAGTAGATTTCATTTCTATCCTGCTTCTTGGCGCGGTACATGGCGCCGTCAGCAGCGCGGAACAGAGCCTCGAAGGTCTTGCCATCCTCAGGACATCGAGCGATGCCTGTGCTGGCTGTGAACTTAATGTCTGTTTCCTTGAGCTCCTGCTCCATCATCATCCAGAGCGCTTCCAGCTTGGCCTTGACAACCTGCGGATCGTTGACGCCTCGCATGAAGACCACCAGCTCGTCGCCGCCGATTCGCCCCAGAATGTCGTTGGCACGAAATATCCGCTGCAGGCAGCCGGCAAAGATCCGCAGGGCATTGTCCCCTGCCAGATGTCCGAAAATGTCGTTTATCTGTTTGAAGTCGTCCACATCGAAGAGGAGCAGTATGCCGCTCTGGTTAGCGCTGATCGCCTGTTCGATCTGACGTTCCGTAGTTATCTTGTTGTAAAGCTCCGTCAGTCCGTCACGCTGAGCTTGCTCCAGCAGATTTTGCTCGTGACGCTTCTGATCGTCTATATTGTCTATCTTTCCTATGACACTGATCAGGCGGTGACGCCTGTACAGATACTTGTAGCGTATCACGTACCAAAGGAACCGATCGCTGTCAAAATCCTTGATCCGAATGAGCACATCCTTTTTCTCGGGATGTAGCTGCCCTGTAAGCATCTGCTGGACGATGGGATGATCGCCGACATAAACGGGCTCCATATCATCCAGATCCCTGAGAAAATTATGTAGTGTGGGAGCATTCACGCGGAACAGCTCTGCAGCGTTAGGCGTGAAGTGGACCACGTCTGCCTGGCAGTCGTAATCAAAGAGTATGGTGTCCGAAAACTTCTCCAGCAGAGAGTACCGCTGCTTATCCGAGGCAATGGCGTGGCGCCATTTGAACAGGTATAGCAGCAACAGGATGGTGGACAGAAATACCGTGACGATGAGAAAGATCGTAATAAAAACGGTATAGCGAACCAATTCATCCGTATGGGAGAAGGATCTGGTCGACAAGTGGTAGAAGAACCCCAGCGTGATCATGGCGCAGAACAAGTGGACGAAGAAACAGCTTATTACAAAAGGCACGTATGGAGAAGTCTTTCGCCTTTCCTCGGACTCGTTGCGGTCCTTTTTTCTTTGGTTCTCTTCCGGCTGTATGCGCGCTGATGCGCTTTCCTTCTGGAAGGATCGCGGGTAGTGACCGTCGTGATCCATGTAATATCTATAGAATTCCTCTGCCTCTACGGGATGTGAGAAATAAAATCCCTGGACCAGAGTACATCCAAGCCGCAGCAGGTATCGGCACTGTTCCTTGGTTTCGACGCCTTCACAGAGGACTTTGGTGTCCAGCTGCTGGGCGATGTTGATAACATTGGGAACGATGGCATCGTTTCGCAGTTTGAGCGCCGGATCGTCGGACAGGAATTTCTTGTCCAGCTTCAGCAGGTCGAACCGCAGCTCCTGCCAGATGTTTATACCCGCATATCCTGCGCCGAAATCATCTATGGATACCTGATAACCGTAGGCACGCAGGTCGCTGATCAGATCCTTAGCCTCGCTGAACTCATTGAGCAGGATGGTTTCCGTAAGCTCGAATTCCAGCAGCTCAGGCGGTATCTGATACTCCTGTGCGATGATGTGGAAGTTTTTGGCGGTGTCGTGATCCTCCACGTGGAGTCGAGACAGGTTCACGGATGTAGGGACTACGGGGAGGTTTTCTTTCAGCCGCGCCGAAAGGTGGGCACAAACCTTGGTAAAGATCAGGTAGTCCAGCTCAACGATGGTACCGTTCATTTCCATGATAGGCAGGAAGCTGTCCGGGTAGATAAGAGTGCCGTTCTCATCGATACGGCGTGCGAGAGCCTCCGCTCCCACGATCTCTCCCGTCAGCAGATCCACCTTGGGCTGAAGGTAAAACTGAAAGTTTCTGTTTTCCAGGGAAAAGTTGATTTCCCGTTCTCTGTCATGGTATTTGACGATTTTCTCCAGATCCTCGTAATCGTAAAACACAGCCTTCCCGGAGCCGTGCCGTTTGGCTTCCTTTCGCGCCAGGTTGGCTCCGTCCAGTGCGTTGATGATGTCGTTGGTATCCCTCTTGCCGGTGATCGGGTAGATACCGCAGGAAAGCTTTATGGTACAGTCGGGCAGCTCCTTTCGCTGCTCCGCAAGGAGTTGCCTTGAGTAGTCCTCGAAAAGACTTATCAGATCTTTAGGGGAAAGATCTTTTTCCGTGCGGACCAAGAAGGCAAACTGATCCGAGAAAAGGCGACCTGAAACAAGGACGGTGGGAATCTCGCTCAGAAATGTCTCGATGGCATCGAGGATCTGAGTTCCCTTCTGGAATCCGTAATAGCGATTGATCAATTGGAAATTCACGATGTCGGCATAGAACAAAAAGTAGGATGCCGAATCGTCTCGATCGAGTACGCTTTTCACCTGTGCAACGAAGCTCTGGTTCGTCAACATAATGAAAGTCCCCTTTCTCTAACCTATTTTACATCCAGTAATAGAGCATTGTCAAACAAAAGCGGTAACTTTTTGGTTACATTTTTGTGCCGAATTATCGGCAGAAAAACCCCTTAAAATTCGACAGTACAAATTTGCGGGTGGTATTTTTATCGTTAAAACAGACCAAAAAATCTGTTTTTTTCTTGAATCGGGCAGCGATTTAGCGTGGTAAAATTGTATACAATAATACAATATGCCTTTTTAGAACAGAGAAAAGATTGAAATTTCAACGATTTGTACTTGAAGGTATGTGAAGAGGGTGCTAATATAAGCATAAGGAAGAGATTTTGTAACAAAATCGCCTCCCTGCGAAAAATCCACCTGAAAATCAGGGATTTTTTGAAACAAAAAGGACTGTTTGAAGAAAAAAACCACAAATTAGTCCTCGCTTTAAACCGGTAAAGTCCGAAGCAGACGGCAAAGAAAGGTTAAGACAATGGAAAAAAATTCAACCGGCTCAAAGGAAGTCGTTCTACAAGGAAACGAAGCCTGCGCTAAAGGAGCGCTTTATGCAGGCTGTAGATTCTTTGCAGGCTATCCTATCACCCCATCGACGGAGATCATCGAAATGATGTCCGGTGAGATGCAGAAGGCAGGAGGCGCTTTCATCCAGATGGAAGACGAGATCGGCTCTGCCTGCGCCATCATCGGCGCCCGCTGGGGAGGGAAGAAGGCAATGACGGCAACCTCGGGTCCCGGTTATACACTGATGCAGGAAGCTATAGGTTTCGCGGCAGTAACAGAGACGCCTATCGTGATAGTAAACGTACAGCGAGGCGGTCCGTCAACGGGGCAGCCCACACTTTCCTCGCAGCAGGATATTTACCAGGCGAGATACGGCAGCCACGGAGACTACAGCATCATCGTGCTGGCGCCGTCTTCGGTACAGGAGATGTACGACTTCACGGTAAGGGCATTCGAGCTGGCGGAGCAGTTCAGGACTCCGGTCATCCTCCTTGCTGACGAAGTTATAGGGCACATGAGAGAAAAGATCAAGATCTCCGACGGCTCCAAGACCATAAGGAGCGCCAAGCAAAAGTACGTGGTCTCGCCGCAGGCGGACTTTTTCCAAGGGGAAAACACCCTGGTAGAAGGGCAGCTCCACGACATCATGGGCAGGCGTATCGGACATATCGCCACCAAGAGCGGGGAATTCATCACTAATATCAACAAGAAGATAGACGACCACGTGGACGTGATCGCAGACATAGACACATACTTCATGGACGATGCGGATGTTGCCATCGTCGCCTACGGTTCGGTGGCAAGACCTGCCATGAACGCTGTAAAGCTGGCGAGGGGCATCAAGGACGACAGGATCATCCCTAAGTTCAAGATTTTAAGAGACCTTTTCAAGAAGGGCGTTCAGGAAACCATCCAGACCGACTACAGCCATTTGCAGGTAGGCATGGTAAAGATAAACACGGTGTGGCCTTTCCCTGAGGAGCTGCTGAGGGAAGCCACCAGAGACGTGGATGTGGTCATAGTTCCGGAGATGAACGTGGGCAAGTACAGCAGGGAGGTTGAGCGTGTCCTGAAGGATAAGACGGTGATCCCGATGTCAAAATGCGGCGGAGACATCCATACGCCAAGCGAAATTTTGGATGAGATCCTCAAGGAGGTGGGCGTAGATGAATAAGCTGTATGAGAAATATATCAAGAAGGAATCGCTGCCTACGCTGTTCTGTCCGGGATGTGGCAACGGTATCATCCAGATCGCGGCCATGGAGGCCATGGAAAAGCTGGGGATAAAGGACGAGGTGGCGTGTGTCAGCGGCATCGGCTGTTCCTCCTGGATCCCGTGCTACTACAAGCTGGACGTTATGCACACCATGCACGGCAGGGCGTTGGCTTTCGCAGAAGGCTTGAAGCTGGCCCAGCCGGATAAGAAGATCGTTATTTTCACCGGTGATGGCGACTCGCTGGCAATCGGCGGCAACCATCTGGTGCATGCGGCAGCAAGGAATATAGACCTGACGGTGGTGCTGGTGAACAACTACATCTACGGCATGACCGGCGGACAGAAATCCCCGGCGACGCCTAAGGGTTCCGTTACCAAGACTTCGCCTTTTGGCAGCATCGACGAGCCTATCAACGGGTGCAAGCTGGTGATGGCGCTGGGAGCAAGCTACGTGGCCCGTTGGACCACGGCACACCCGGTACAGCTGGCAAAGTCCATTGCGGACGGCATAGACCACAAAGGCTTTTCCTTTATCGAGGTGCTGAGCCAATGTCCTGTCCAGGCAGGCAAGAGTGTGTTCGGGGAAAAGGACGCAGCCACCATAATGCAGAGGATCAAGGACAACACCTATATGCACAAGGATGGCAAGACGCCGGAAAAAGGCAAGATCCCGATCGGGGTGTTCAGGCACGATGAGACAGCTGAGGAATATATTGAAAAGATAGAAGCGAAACTGAAGGAACAGGGAATCGAGAGAGGGTAAAGATATGGCAAATATTACAATAGACAAGGCGTGCTGTAAAGGCTGTAATATCTGTCTTACGGTTTGCCCGAAGAAAATCTTCGTGAAGTCGAAGAAGCGAAACAATTACGGAACGTCCATGCCGGATGTGAATAAAACCGAGAGTTGTGTAGTTTGCAGGATGTGTGAGAGATTGTGCCCGGACGGCGCCATCGATGTGGAAGGAGAGGAAACCAAATGAGGATCAACGTGAGATTTGCCGGAGCAGGAGGCCAGGGAGTCATTTTAGCATCGGTATTGTTGGCAAAAGCCTATGGACTGGGGGAAAACTACAACATTTCCCAGACACAGAGCTACGGACCGGAGGCGAGAGGCGGCGCCTGCAAAGCGGAGGTGGTGATCTCGGATGAAAACATCGACTACATGAAGGTGGAGACGGCTGATGTGTTCATCGCGCTGAACCAGGTGGGCTTTGACAAGTACAAGGATACGGTGAAGAAGGATGCCATCGTTCTGGTAAACAGCACTCTGGTTGAAACGGAGAATCCGAACCACTACAGTATCGAGGCTACGGAGATCGCTGAGGAGATGGGTAAGCCTTTCGTGGTGAATATGGTTATCCTGGGTGCGCTGACCAAGCTGCTGCCGAAGCTCCACTACGAGACCATCGAGGAGGAGATCAAAAAGAACTTCGCGGCTAGTATTGCGGGAAGCAATCTTGATGCTTTCAAGACGGGCTACGAGGAGATGGAAGAGGCTCTGCGAGAGGAGCGGAAGCTGGCTTGAAAGGATCAGGTCGGCAGGCTGATTTAAGGTCATGTAAAGGCCAGGGCGGCCGCCGGTCTTGAGATCTCGCAAGGGAGATCATATGCGGTTTTTGAAAT
>JAUNBU010000243.1 GCA_030526925.1 Bacillota bacterium
TCGCTCAAGAAGACGCACCCAATATTTCCAAATGCTTTTACTGCAAAGACTACAAAACCACCTGCTTCCCCAGCGTGATGAAAAAGCCTCTGTAGCAAAACTCTAATAATTCTTGATTTCGTGCATAGCCACGCATGCCACACGCTTTGCGTTCCTTAAGTTCATGGAAAGGGCTTACGCCCTGCGCTTTCCAAGCAGCCGGGCGGCCAACAGGCAAAGCAGACTGCCTGCCAGAATGCAGGCCAGGATCATGACGGCACAGTGCATGAAAAACTCATCAGGCAGAATAGTGATGACCGGGTCCGTCGCTGCATCGAAGATCCAGTAATCATTGTCGAAGAAAACCTCATGAAACAGCACGAAAGCTCGTTCCCAGTTGAGGGCGATCAATAGCCCCAGCGCCACAGGCAAAAGCACGCTGAGAGCCGCCGTCACCTTGAGAAATCCATAGCGCCGCCGCCGAAGCTGGAAGATCACCAGAACAAGCCCAATCAGGAAACTTCCCATGCAAAGGTACTGGAAAGCGCAGAAGATGGCTTTCACCTCTTCGAAATGGATCTGCCCCGTTTCCGACATGTCGAGAGTCGGGAACTCCAGCTCGCCGCTGTAGAAAACGGAGTTGTAGTCTATGAGGGCGTCGTAGTTTTCCCGGATCTCACCCTCAGTCATGCCGGAGGTTTCGGTGATCTTGAGATGAGATATATCAAAATAGTAGAGCGGCTTGAAATTCAGCGTCAGCACTACTGCAAAGGAAATAATAAAGATGGTACAGACCAACGCAGTCAGCAAACTGACCGGTCTGTACCATTTGTTTTTGTCGTTGTCGACGATGCTTTGTAGCCCCTCGTCCTTCCGGGCGCCTTTAAAAGTACTCTGCGTATCGCTGTTCATGAATGCTCCCTTGCGGATGAATGTTTCGAAAATCAGCCGGCCGTCCGATTCGCGACCGCTCTTTATTGAATATTCGAATCTGCGCCATTACGTTGCGAATCCTTTGTCTTTTCTGATCGGGACAGTTCCTGTTCAAGTTCTTTTAGCACGTCTTCTTCGACGCCGGTGTATTTCTGGATCGCATCAAAAGGAACGCGATCAGCCAGCATAGTTTTGGCGATCTTGTTTCGTTCTTCTTTTGTCCCTGTTTCGATGCCTTCTGCGATCCCTTCGCGTTTGCTGAATTCGGCTCTCAATTCGATCTCTTCATCCAATCTCATGGCTTGCCTCCTCCATTCATCATCTTCACGGTTCAATCTGGTGACTTCTTTGTCTAAATCGCAGATCAAACCGTCTCCCTCATCTATCTCATTTTCATTGATATACCGGAAAAGCGCTTTCAGCTCCTTCGGTATGTCTTTCTTGGTACTCTTCGTGTTCACTATTATTTTATAGGTTTTGTCGCCGAATTTCAATCCATTTTTCTGATCGAAATTCTCAAAAGAATAGACGGGCTCGTTCAGACCGTATAGATCAAAGGTGCATATGAAGATGACATATGTAGTCTTCAACTGGGTGTACTTCCCACCCTTTGGAAGCTGCTCCATGTCCATGTGGCTGCCATAGTATCTGGAGCGCAGCGGGATGTCATAGTATTTTCCGCACTGCATCTCTATGTTATACCAGGTTGTCTCTCCTCTGAACAGGATATCCAGCCGCACTCCCCGGCAGAACACATCGAAATCCATGGTCTTCTGAGATTCTACCTGTGTATTCTCATCTGGGAGCTCCCCCTGCTGAGCTTCCTGAGCCTCTT
>JAUNBU010000064.1 GCA_030526925.1 Bacillota bacterium
ATCATTAAAAAAATCCGTAGGCGTCATGTAGTGATATGTCTTGCCGTAATGCCATATCCGCCTCCCAACCAGAATAAACAGCACTGCAAACAGCGCATCCCACCCCACAGTGGTCATATAGATAGGACCCTGCTCATAAAAATATGCGATGCCTCCCATGAAGGCGAAGACGCTCATCCATGTAGCGAAAACGGTGGCATACATGGGGAATATCTTCAGCTTTCTCCCGTGCAGGATAAAATCCTCCGTGGTGGGGATCGACCGGTTTCTGGCTATTTCCCCCAGAAGAAGAGGTACGAAGGCGAAGAGACATATTATCAGTAAGACGATCGCATTAGTAACCATAGTATTCCAATCTTTCAAAACTAAAACGAAAACTGTGAATCATTTTTATTCCTGTAAATATTGATTCCGGCTTTATTCTATCATAAAATTCAGCTATAATAAATAAAGTCGGAGGGTTTTATCATGAGATTTGGCTGGTTGATCGTTTTCGCCATATTGACATTTATGGTATCGATCCTGTACTTCTATATGTTTTCACGAAGGCAGGAAAAATTCATGCGCTTCTGGGGATTCTCCTGGGTAGCTTATTCGTGCAGCCTTCTCTGCCTGCTTTGCTATCTCAACGGGGAAAACGAGTTTTTTCTGGAGGTCCGTAAGGTCATCGACATGTTCAACCTGCTGCTCCTGCTCTTCGGCACCTACTCCTTCATACATGTGCGCATACCCACCTATTGGTACAGGTTTTCCCTTTACCTGCTGCTGCTCGCCGTTATTTGCATAATATACAGCTTCGAACTGCTGTCCTTTTATCTGCCTATCTCCGTCTACCAGATCGTCCTGACCCTGTTTATATGCTATAATGTATCTGCCAAGTGGAGCATCCCCAGAGGAGAAAAAACCATCGCCTCCGCAGTTTTTCTTATTTGGGGAGTCAGCAAGTCAGTGTTCTCCATTGCGGAAATCTTCATGCAAACCACCTACAACTTGTACATCACAGAGATACTTCTCTCTAACGTGGTAAACTTCTGCATTCTGACTATCTACGTGGTTTATACGCGAAAGGAAAGCGATCTGGCTTCCAACCTTTACAAGACGGTGGTAGAAAATTCCCACGACGCCATTTTTTACTACAAACTGAAGCCTTATGAGGCATTCGAATACATTTCTCCGTCCATCGAATCGCTGACCGGTTTCCGACCGGCAAATTTCTACGATAACCCAAGATTCTACCTGAATCTGGTTACGGGGAATCAGGTCAACGAAATTCAAGATATTTTCAGCGACAGCAGCACCTATCGCAATGAATCCATCCTGGAGCTCACCAAAAAAAGCGGAGAAAAATTCTGGGGACAGTTTAACTGCACAGTAATCAAAGATGATTCCGGAACCTTCATAGAAGGGACTCTGCGCGATATAACCAGGATGAAGTCAGCGGAAATGGAACATCTGGAAGTAACTCGCAGCCGCAACATGCTGCTGTCCTACATATCCCATGAACTGAGGACCCCTATTACCGCCATCGCCGGATATCTGACGGCCATCGGTGACGGCACCATGAGCAGTGAAGAGGACAAGCAGGAAGCCATGGAAATCATAACATCAAAAACCCTGACCCTGAAGAAGCTCATCGACGACCTGGATCAGCTTTCCAAGCTGGAAACACATCAGTTTACGTTTAACTTCATGTCCTGTACCACCAAAGATGCGGTAGAACTGCTGCTGAACAACAACCTGGGAGATCTTAAATCGGCGGACTTCCAAGTGGATATCCGCTACGACAGTAACCAGCTTAAAGATTATTGGATCATTGCGGACCTGGACAGGATCAATCAGGTGTTTTCCAACCTGCTTACCAATGCTTCAAAGTACTCCCGCGGCGAAAAGAAATTGTTGTTGGAGTTCAGCATAGACGATGCGAAAGAGAATTTTATTGCCTCGGTCAAGGACTGGGGTATTGGTATCATGGATAAAGACGTTGCCCACGTATTCGACAGGTTTTATCGTGCCGACTACAGAGACAACAGCGATCTTCGAACCGAAGGAAGAGGTCTGGGTCTGACTCTCTGCAAGGAAATCATGACTGCCCATCAGGGAGATATTTACGCAGAAAGCCTTTACGGTGAATGGACCAAATTCACCTTCATAATTCCGCTGTACCCAATGTAAGGAGGAACGACATGTCAAAGGAAAAAATACTCGTTATCGATGACGAACATGCAATCAACAAGCTGGTATGCTCTTATCTTTCAAAGGAACAGTTCATACCCCTTTCCGCCTATACGGGAGATGAAGCGCTCTCCATTCTGAAGAAGGAAAAACCGGATCTTATCATCCTGGACATCATGCTGCCCGATACGGAAGGCACTTCCCTTTCTCTGGAGATCAGGAAAATCTCCAATGCGCCCATAATCTTCCTCAGCTGCAAAACCCAGGAAATCGATAAGATCATCGCTCTTTCCGCAGGCGGTGACGATTATATGACCAAGCCTTTCATGCCGGGAGAACTTATCGCCAGGATAAAGGCGCACCTGAGAAGACAAAACTCTCTGGCACGGGACGCCGTTGAAAATGAGAACAACATATATGAATTTGAAGGCTTGAAGGTGGACTTCGACACCCACGAACTATTCGTCTGTGGCGAGGAGATCAATCTGACTACCAAGGAATTCGAGATCCTCAAGCTGCTCATCGAAAACCCGCGAAAGGTATTCCCCGCTTCCCAGATATTCGAGTCGGTCTGGAAGACCAACTGCATGGAAAACGACTCTAAGACCGTCATGGTCTACATAAGCACCCTGCGAAAGAAGCTGGAGCAGAACCCGGAAAGCCCCGACTACATCATCAGCGTTCGAGGTGTGGGATACAAATTCAACCAGTCCCTTTCAAAGCAGAACGACTGACAGCTAGGCGAACCGAATCAGCAGATAAATGCTGCATATGATGATGGACATGATCATCAGCGGGAATCCTACTTTCAAGAATTCCAGATAGGTAATGGGATGCCCGTTTCGCTCACTGACACCTGCCATCACCACATTGGCTGATGCACCTATCAACGTACCGTTGCCTCCCAGGCAAGATCCCAATGACAGTGCCCACCACAGTGGCACCCCATCCATTCCCGCTGCTTCCATGCTGAGGATAAGCGGGATCATGGTGGCTACGAAAGGAATATTATCCAACGTCGATGACAGAAGCGCCGAAGCCCACAAAATCAGCATCATGGTGGCTATCGCTCTGCCGCCTGTAAGGCTGAGTATCATATCCGCCAGTCCTCCCATGACGCCCGTCTCCACCAGTCCTCCCACCAGAATGAACAAACCGATGAAAAAAACTATGGTGGACCACTCTACGTCTGAAATCACTTCCTCCACATTCTGCCTGCCTATTACCAGCATGATGACAGCTGCCGTCAGCGCAACTACCGAAGTCTCCACACCGAGAGCATCGTGGAGCAGAAATCCTGCCACCACCAGGATGCTGACCGCCACGCTCTTGGCAAGAAGCCCCCTGTCCTTGATAACACGCCCTTCTTCCAGCCTCATTACCCTTTCCATGACTCTCTTATCTACCATGATCTGCTTCCTGTACAGAAACCGAAAACACATTATAGTAGCTGCCAGTATGATGGCCGTCACCGGTCCGTTGTGCTCCAGAAATTCCATAAAGGAAAGATCCGCAGCGCTGCCCAGCATGATATTGGGTGGATCTCCGATGAGGGTTGCAGTTCCGCCGATATTGGACGCCAGTATCTGAGTCATGAGAAATGGCACCGGATCGATCCTCAATGCACTTGTAATGGCGATGGTCATAGGTCCGATGAGAAGGACCGTAGTCACATTATCCAGGAACGCCGACAGCAAGGCAGTGATGATCATAAAGGCAACCATGATGCGCCAGGGATCTCCGCCCGCCAGTCTGGCTGCTTTGATGGCAATGGCTTCGAATATACCGGATTTCTTTACGACCGCTACGAAGAGCATCATGCCTACCAATACGCCGATGGTATTGAAATCAATGTGGGAAACACCTTCCTCTACCGTCATGATGCCGCACAGAAATAAAAGAACAGCTCCGCCGACGGCAGCTGCTGTCCTGTGTATCTTGCCCCATATAATCAAAATCATAACAACGATAAAGATCAAGATCGCAATGGTTCCCTGTGATAACATCCCCTGTTCTCCTGTCCCGCTTGTTTTCTACCTCCTTAAATTCTATTTATTCTCTCCATGTTGATTCCTGTTTTTCTTAAAAAAAGTCGTTTTTCCCCAGGAAGTCTTATAAGCATAAAACAGCACGCCGCACATATATCCCCAGCAGCAGAAAATATATCCGTATAAAAACGGAAGCCCGAAGATAAACGGATATACCCTTTCCCGCACAAGAAATATCCCCGGAAATTCAATGGCACAAAATCCCAAGACTATGAGCACCCAGATGAGGATTTTCTTCTTGTTGTAGGTTTTACCTTTTTCACTGTGAAATACTGTCATTTTTTATCACCTCTGCGAATCGCAGGCAACATCTTTGCCGCATATTAAGCCATATTAAAGCGATATTCCCAGAAGCAGCGATGCGATCACCAGGAAGGTAACGGCCGATACCATGTCCGTAAGCGATGATATCATCGGCGTCGCCATCAGCGCCGGGTCGATGCCTATCTTCTTGGCTGCCATCGGCAGCAGTCCGCCCACCAGCTTGGCGAACATGATGATGAGTATCATGGATGCCGCCACCGTCAGACCGATCATGACGCTCTGACCGTCGATAAACACTACCTTCGCCATATTGAAGGCACTGAGGATCACACCCAGAATGATGCTGACTCTCAATTCCTTCCAAAATACCTTGAACGCATCTTTTAAGTCTATGTCGTCCACCGCCATACCTCTGATGATCAATGTCCCTGCCTGGGAGCCTGCATTGCCGCCGGTCCCCATCAAAAGCGGCAGATATGATACCAGCACGATGACCTGAGCAAGCACCGCCTCGAATTTTGTGATGATGGTCCCTGTTATCATCAGTGAAACCGTCAAAAATATAAGCCATGGCAATCTGTTTCTCACGTGGCGGAATACGCCCATATCCAGATACTCCGTATCCGAATCATCCATAACTCCTGCCATTCTCTCCATGTCTTCGGTGGTTTCCTCTTCGATAACGTCCAGGATGTCGTCTACGGTGATGATCCCCACCAGCCTGTGCTCCTTGTCCACCACAGGGATAGCCAAAAAACCGTATTTCTTAAAGGTTTCGGCAACTTCTTCCTGGTCGTCGTACACGCTGACGTACACGTAATCCGTGTTCATCAGCTCTGAAATCAGCGTATCATCATCGGCGATCACCAGAGCTCTCAGGGATACGATCCCTTCCAGCTTCCTGCCTCTTTTTTTCACATAGCAGGTATAGACCGTTTCGCTGTCCATGCCTTCCCGCTTGATGTGAGCCATAGCTTCTGCCACCGTCATGGTCTCCTGCAGACTGATGTAGTCCGGCGTCATCAAGCTTCCGGCACATGTGTCCGGATAATTCAAAAATGTATTTATCAGCTTTCGCTCTTCCTTAGGTGTCTTCTCCAGGATCTTATCTACGATGTTGGCAGGCAGCTCCTCCAGCACGTCGATCTTATCGTCAAAGTCCAGCTCCTGGATGATATAGGAAATCTCCCGGTCGGTGATCCCCTGGACTATTTCCAGCTGATCGTCCGTAGGCAAATAGGAAAAGACTTCTACTGCCACATCCTTAGGCAGCATACGGAACAGGATGATGGTCTTCTCCACCCCCAGTTCTTCCAGTACTTCTTCGAGAACTTCGCCAATATCCACCTCGTTGTACTTCAGGATCTCGTCACGAGCCTTGAAGTAAGCCTTTTCTTCCAGCAATGAGATGATCTTCTCCACATCTTCATCGAACTGCTGCATCTTAGTGTCCATGTCCATTGTTTCGCTCATGATATTGCCTCCTTTCTCGGTTTTTACGACTGGTTCTATTTTACCTTATTTCAGCCGGGAATTGTCAGTCTTTTTTTAATATTTTCTGCAAAGGCTTCCGCCCGCGCCTCCAAGCCCTCGGAAGCCAGTATGGCTCTCGGGTCGTTGGCAGTTTCCAGTATAGCAAATTTCCCGGGCAAAGCAAAGGTTTTATTCATGTTGATACCGCTGATAAGCTGCTCCGCAACTATATCACCGCCGCTGTACCCTGAGACGATAACAGCCAGCAGGCTCTTGTCATAAAACTTATGTGTCATGAAGAGAGCTGTCATGCGGTTGATGAAGGCAGTCAGATTTGCTCCCACCGCATCGTTGTAGTTTGGGCAGACCATGACAAGCGCATCGCATTCCAGAATTCCCGGATAGACCTTTTCTACGATAGGCCCGCCGTAAAAGCAGCTGCCCTCTTCTCCGAAGTGAAGACACGTCTCATAGGAACAGCCCCTGCAATCCATCACCTGCCCGTTTCGCAGAGAAACCTCTTCTATGCGAAACTGCGGCAGATGGCGCTTCACCATATCCCACAGTGCCAGACTGTTGGAAGTCCGTTTGTCACTGGCGTGGAGTACCAAAAGCTTAGGGTGTTTTTTTCTCACCGGCTGATACTCCATCACGTTCTTTACCAGCTGCCTGCCTGCCATCATGTAGGCGTTCATGTTGTCGGTTCCCAGATTCTGCGCCTGGATATTGTAATTCTTCAAGGTTCTGGTGCCCTCGACGAGAGGTCTTCCCGGAAAGGTGCATCCTGCCCGATTGGCGGTAAATACCAGGCTCCGCCCGGTTGATTTGGTAAACACTTCGCTGTTTCCGTCCAGGATCACTCCACCCACGGCGCCTTCCAGTGCGTCTTTATTGAGCCGCAGATATTTCATTATGGCGTACCAGTTGAGATTGATCCCTGACTGTCCCAGGGATATGGCAAACAGTATACGCCTGTTTCTCAGATCCATCTGTTCCAGAGCGTCCACATCGGTCACCGTTTCTCCGGAATATCCTCTTAAGCTGTATTCTATTATCTTCTCCAGCCGCTCCGTCTTGGCTTCCTCCGGACAGAACGGATTGATCAAAACAATATCCTTCATCCCCTGATCTCCTTTAAATTGTCGTAAGCATTTTTGATACGTTCATACAGGCTTTCCGGCAGCGGCAGGTTTTCCACCTCGATGACCGTATTATCCGCCGCAAAGGCAGCTTCAACATCCCCTTCACCGGATCCCTGCAGCCTGCGGTTCCTGCACCCCAAGAATGCCCCTGAGTTGCCCTTTCCAAAGTAAACTGAGGAGTAGTTCCAATTCCCCCGCAGCGTCTCCGTCAAAGAAATTGCCCCGGAGGATATGGCAGGCGCTATATATGGCTTGAATCCGTCCTCCCGCGTATCCAGATTTGATCTGACCGTAAGCTCAGTCAGCCTGCGACTCAGCTCATCGTCGTAATTCTCAATGCTATTGGCGATGACCAGATCCTCCCCGTGAGGACCGAAAGCCCTGCCTTCCTTCAAATAGCCTGCAAACTCCTGATGCCTTTCGGCGAAATAGCGTGCCCTGCCGTTCATGACGCCAAGCCCGTAGCCTTGGACCTGCAGCTCCGAAAGACCTTCCGACAGAGCCGCCTTACACAGAAGATCCACCGGATCCGATACTACGGCGAATATTCCCTTAAAACTGTGCTCTGCAGCCATGGATGCATAATGTCTCACAAGCCGGCTGTTGGCCTTAAGCTGTACCATTCGCACGTCTTCCGCCTCACCTGTTTTTCCGACTTGCGGGACTCCTTTTGATGCGCAGAATATGAACATCTCACAGTCAAAGAGCTGTTCTTCCTCCAGGATCTTTACCTGAGGCAACGTCCTTCCGTCGGGGAAGGCTATCTGGTTGATCTCACGTTCGTACCTGCTGAGCAGCTTCTCATTGAGATCATAAATACCTATGGAGCCGATCACATCTGCGCCAAGCAGCCGAAGCCCCAGCAAGACCGTGCCGCCCACATCTCCAAGCGCCAGCAGGTTCACCCTGCAGCCCGCCCGAACGCCTGCAGCCTGAGCCTTTCCATGAGCACCCAAAGCACCCCCGGCACTTCCAAAATCGGTCGGCGTTCCGCTTTCTTCAGACTTCAGCAAAAAGCTGTTTTCTCTTTTTTCCACGGGACGCTGCCCGTCTACCAGTTCTCTTAAATATCTCATATCAATGCACTTTCCAGTCTCACAAGCCTTTCCATGTAGTCCTCCATGTATACCGATGGCGCCAGATTGAAGTCGATGGCAACCCGGTTGGAGCCGTTAGGCATCCGCGGAGAAATGATGGCATCCGACAATCTCTTCATGGTAAGCTTTCGCTCAAACACGTTCTGATATTCCTCCTCCAGCACATGGAATATCCTGCCAGCATTCCGCAGGCAGACCGAGGACAGGTTGTATACCGCTTCTCTGTTTGAATCATGCAGGAATGACGGCGCCGCGAAAGGCAGTATTAGATTGATGGACGGAATCAGATTCGCTTCCGTCTTTTCCTCGCTCTGCACCCCGTCTCCGCCGATGAACGGACACAGCGTGGACTCCACGAACCATGCCTTCAGGTTAGGAACGAAGTATGCGCTTTCCACGTCCCGACCCTGGATGGTCATCAGATCCTTGCCCTGACCTGAAAGCAGCCCCATTACCAGCTTTCTGATTTCCAGATCGTTGGCCTTAAATATAGGATCCAGCGCCTTGATGCGATAGCCTTTATGGAGCAGGTCGTCCACCAGGATCACCGGTCTGTTGAAGGACTTGATGGTCCTGATCTGATCCGGGATCGAAGAATACATCGGATATTCCTCGATGGTAAAGCTGTCCAGCTTCGGCGAGAACATCTTCTCTGTGTGGAGGGTCTTGGTCACCGTATTGGGCACAGCCATGCCCCTCAGTATCTTGCCAAAAGGAACGCACATACATTCCCCCAGCTTCCGTTCCTTAAGGGGATAGTTGGGCACTCCGTTGGTCCTGGTCACCATATCCACGATCTTCTGGTTCATTACCCCCGCATTGAAGGAAAGCACCAGGTTGCCCGGATTCAGCTTCGTCAGCGCCATCTGCATATCGGCGTGGGTCCTCTCCAGGATATCCAGTATTCTCGGATTGGTATTGAAAGGACTCTTAAGCACCGTATCCATGTTTTCGATGACGGCGATAGGTTCCTTCATGTTCACTTCGTATATCCCTTGCGGTCTGCCACCTATGAGGATCTCCGTAAAGCCCTGCCTTTGCAATACGTCTGTGATCTTATGGTTCAGCTCCTGCTCCAGCGGGTGGTAGATACCGTAGGTGATATCGTCTGCAACAGCTTCAGCCAAAACCTCCGTAATAATAATCTGAAACAGATTCCGCATATCCACATTGACGCTGCAGTAAAGCCCTCTGATGACCAGCATCCGCCCCGTAGTCTTCTTTCTCAGGTATGAAGCGATCTCCGCATCACGAAACTCCTCGTAAAGCTGCCCCGTCTCCAGTTCATTTACAGCCGCCAGGGCACATATTTTCTTGTCTTTGTCCCTGATGACCGCCGTTCGCACGCCGTCCGCATCAAGGTACTGCCTGACAACCTTTACATTGATGCCCTTTGCCTTCATGTCACCCTGAATATCTCTCAGGATGCTTCCGCTCAGATAGTCCAGCGGCTCGAAGGCGATGTTCTTGGTCTCCAGTACATTTTTATACTGTGGCTCCCGCAGATAAAGGCTGTTATCGTAGATGAAGCTCTGGACCACCGGGTCGATCAGGTTGGAAATGTCCCTCCCCCTGTCGATGTTCTCCCTGATGCTGGTAGAGCTGATGTCCTCCAGATAGACGGGCAGCTTCAGCTCCCGGATCTTGCCGGAAATCTGCTCATATGCCTTC
>JAUNBU010000244.1 GCA_030526925.1 Bacillota bacterium
GAAATGCCAACATCCAAGAGCCTGGCCCTCTTTGCGCCCCAGAAAAAGCCCAAGGAAATCTTTGCACCCATGCGGCAGATCACCAATTCCCTCATAGAAAGGAACGCCCTCAAGGGACCGGGCACCATGTTCAAGGGCCAGCAGCTGAATACGGCAGACCATTATCTTGGAAAGGGCACGGCGGCTGTCGCCGAAGAAAAAAGGGCTTACAGCCCGCAGGGCGGCGCTGAGGGAAAGGCGTCAAAGGTCGCTTTGCCGGGCGAGGCTTCCGGCGTGCAGGAATCTTCGAAAAGCAGGACCAAGCCAAGGGCAGCGTTGGAAATGCCAACCCTCCCTGCCAAAAGATTCGCAAAACGGGACGACATCTTCGCTCCGGCGGGGCAGACCACACAGATGATCATCGGCGCAGGCGGCGAAACAGACCAGAGCATCCTCACCACCAGCGAGAATCTATATCGGGCATTTAAGATGAAGCGGGTCTATTATTCTGCCTACGTTCCCGTGCTGGAATCGCCCGTGCTGCCGGACATGAAGACAGCACCGCCCCTTGCCAGAGAGCACCGCATATACCAGGCAGACTGGCTGCTGAGATTCTACGGATTTTCCGTTAAAGAACTGTTCAACGGCAGCGATGATAATTTGGATCCGGACCTGGACCCTAAGGTCACCTGGGCGCTGCGAAATCTGGAGCGGTTCCCCATCGAGGTCAACAAAGCGTCCTATGAGATGCTCATGCGGATTCCGGGTATTGGAGCTGTTTCCGCCAAACGAATAGTCCGCCAGCGCAAGGTGGCGGCAGTACGGTTCGACGATCTGAAAAAGATGGGCGTGGTCATCAAACGAGCCAAATACTTCCTCACCTGCTGCGGCAGGTATTACGGAGAACGAAGATTTGAGCCGGAAACCATCCGAAACTCCATTCTTCAGATGGAAAACGGACTCCAGATTTCCATGTTCGACAACAACTGGAACCGTCTGGAAGAGGGTGCCCGCCGGGAAAAGCTGTCTTCTGCGGGGGTGATTTGATATGCTGGACTATCTCTATGACGGGACCTTTGAAGGGGTTTTGACCTGCATCTACCATCATTACTATACGGACAAGGCTTCCGGCATTTTCACAAAGGAAGCCTATCAGTCCAATATGCTGGGCGGCTGCATGGAGGTGGAAACGGACGAGATGAAAGCCACCACCGTATACGAAGCCATCGAAAAGAAAATCTCTTCCTACGACCTGAGACGTATCTACAAGGTCTACCTTTCCAATGAGGAAGATAAGGAGATGAGGATACTCAACTATGTGGTGCTGGGCTTTCGCGAAGGCGCTCATATTTCCGTGCTTCACAGCAACCCGACGGTCCTGGCGGTGCAGTCCGTAGAGAAGAAAATTAACGTGGAAACGGAGCGTATGCTACAGTTTGTGCGCTTTTCTATTATGGAAAAGGGCATCCTCTATGCTCAAGTAGAGCCGGACAACGACGTGCTGGAGCTTTTGCATGACCATTTCTGCGACCGATACAAAAACGACCCCTTCATCATCCACGACGTCAAAAGAAAAAAGGCCCTTATTGCCTTTCAAAAACAATGGTACATTTCGGAGTTCCACGAGAAGGACATCCCTCCCGAATCTGCCGAAGAAAAAGAATATCAGCAGCTGTGGAAAAGCTACTTCGAGAACATTGCCATCAAGGAGCGCACCAACCCACGCTGCCAGAAAAACTTCATGCCCGTGCG
>JAUNBU010000065.1:0-1629 GCA_030526925.1 Bacillota bacterium
ACCTTTCCTTTATAGACTATCGGCGTACTGGTAGACTGTGCATTGTAGTCAACTTTTTTTAAATCGGAGATCACGCCTGTAGAAGCATTGACCTTTGCACTACACAGATATCCGCCTTTTGTTGTAAAGTATATTTTTCCGCTGGTTTTATCGTAAGCTATGGACGAACGTTGATCTCCCACACTTTCCAAATCGATGGAGCTGATGATTTCTCCCGTTGTCTTATTAAATGCATATAACTGAGCATTTCCTGTCGAGCTGCTACCAACTCCGTCGTCGGTCCCTACAATAGTGACATTGCCTACCACGACAGAACCTGCCCAATAAAAACCGCCTGCCTGTGTGTGCTTCCATGTGGCCAGCTTTGCCTCATCAGTTTTAGATGGATTTTCGTCCGTAATGCTGATGCACACGTAATTGGCATCTTTCGTGTCACTATTCCAAAAGCCTGTGTATATATATCCATCAGAGTAAGTGATCGGCGATAAAGACTGTCCTTTAAGGCTGTCTTTGTAAATCCATAGTGACTCCAGTGTCTCTGCATTGAATGCCTGGATTGTTCCGCTTCCCAGCGGGCAGATGATCATTCCTTCCGCATAGATCGGAGGCGTATATCCGTAGCTAGGCGTTGTTGTCATCGTCCCTGTCTTAAGGATCTCGCCTGACTTTAAATCCAGCTTATAAATGTTTTTCCCCGACATGACGATCAGTGCATCATCTACAATGATCTGCACACTTGGCGCTGCCATCCATCCGGATCCAAGCTTGGCACTCCACAGCAAAGTCGTATCTTCTACGGAAATCGGTGTCTGCGCATTGGTTATCCCCATGTTGGTATCGCTGTTTCGGAAATTCTCCCAATCGGAATTAACATCATTGAGCCCATCATCAGGCGCTTTCTCCAAAGTCACGGTCAGTTGACCGCCATCTTCAGGCACAGTCCCGCTCTGGCCCACGTAGCCATAACGAGTGACCGTATATGTATACTCGTATTCCGCAAACATTCCGGAAAAGCTTCCGTCCTGATTGGCCTCTACCTTAACACCCTTCTGGTCATATACCTTCACTACTGCGTCGGACGGCGTAGCTTTGACAGAGAAGTCCAGTTGCTTCACTTTGTTGAGCTTGATAGTATAGGTGCTGCTGATTTTGTCCACACCTTCACCGGTCGAAACTTCTACTGCGATTTCATCTTTCCCTTTGATATCGACGATATTGGAACTTTCGCCATTGTAGAGAACTTGATAACCGCTGTCTCTCGGCGTTGCTGCCACCGTAACCGTTTCTGCCGTTTCCGGCACGCTCATTGTGTATTCTCTGGTCGCTGCACTGAAATTCTGATCCAGATACAACTGCGTATCACCGCTTGCAACGGAAAGTCCGGTCAGTGTCGGAACGCAGTTTATGCTAAAGGTGTAGGTAGTTCCCTCCTGGGCGGCGCTGTCCTTTGGCTCCACTGCAATGGTGAAGGTGTTTTTCCCTGCGGTCAGGCAGTTTGCCCATTTAGAGGACCCACTGCTCCAGGTAATATCTTTGCTCCCTTCCCCGTAGTAATAGATCTTTACCGTCGCATCTGAATCTGTTGCTTTCGCTCTGAATCGAAGCTCTGCCGAAGAGTCCGTCTGTTCG
>JAUNBU010000065.1:1729-9843 GCA_030526925.1 Bacillota bacterium
CGGAGTAAAGCTGTAATCCTCTGCCGCTGCTACGGCATCCTGTCCGTTAACGGATACTGTATAGGTCAGGCTTTCTTCGTTAGGATCTTCAAAAATAGTTGACAGATCCAAAGAATACGGTTCAGCTACATATCCGGCAGCGCTTACCGTGCTTTCAACTCCTTTTTTGAGTACCGGTAGCGCATTGGTCGTTTCAAACTCAACATTGATGGTGTATTCCTCCGCCGCTACGGATCCTGCACCATTCATCGTTGGCCAGGAAGGGTCGCCGCACTTGACCTTTATGGTCGTACCTTCTTCCACAGGGACCTTTGCATTTCGTTTGTATTCAACTTCTCCAACGCTGGTACGAACCTGGAAGTTCTTGTTGGACGCGGTTGGAGTTACAATCACTCCGGATGTATTTTTCGGCACTGTGAGGGTATATTCCTTCGTGTCCTTTGAGAAAACAGGTGAAAGAGTTCCCTTGCTGAACGCAATATCCTTCACAGTTTTATCGTTGTTGCTCCAAGAACCGCCGAGGTCCTCGCCGTACCCATTGGTCGTGTACATGATCCGGATCTCATCTCCGGCTTCCAATCCTCCGTTGGCAACTGTGAACGCTCCAAAGCCTGCATTGGTAAACCAGTCGTTCAAGGTTCCCATCCAGCCGGACTCGTTGCCGCCATCAAAGGCAGCAAGACCATTGATCACCTCAACATAATTGTTCTCTGCGCCACTCTGAGTCGCACCAACGGTACCGAGGGCTGCAACTACGCAACTCATCATGGTGGAATCAGCATTGAGATCGACCCAGGTGTCTACTAAGGTTCCTTCCCACGGCGCTCCGTCAGCCACTGGGAATGTCGTATTCTCCACGATAACACGTACCTGGTTTTCGTGGGTATCAGCACTATTTCCCAGCGACATTAGGGAAATCCCGCCCAGCGTGGAGCGCATCAGTGGCGAAGCAGCCATCAGAGAAGGAGTCTCCTGCGTTTCTGCCGTTTCTTCTTCCTGATCCTTACCGCTGTTCTGCTTCTCTGCATCCTTTTCTATTGTGGCCTCGCCGGTCTGCTCCTTTGTTTGATCCGAGTCGCTGTCCTCGTCGGCATCCTCGTCTCCGGCGCCATCACCTTCGGCTTTCGCACCGCCTTCCGGCCCCGGCGTTCCTGCCTTCACGGTGACTGTTCCGTCGTAGGTTATGCGGATCACGCTGCCGTTGACCAGATTGCCCTTGGAGACGGCATAATCGGCAAACTTCTCATTAACGTCCTGCTCGTTTACGCTGCCCTTCCATTTACAATCTGCCCCTGCCGCTCCGTTGGCAAGACCGTTTACCTCTGAAATGGTGTTGGTATCAGCACCTTTCAGGGTCTTTCCTTCAGCTTTTAGGGCATCTGTAAGCGCCGACAACATGGTGGTTTCTTCGTTGATCTCCACATATGTATCGATCAGTTCACCTTCCCATGGTGCCCCGTCTTCCGCCGTCCAAATGGTGTTTTCGACGATGACTCTCACCTGCTGTGTGCTGCCGTCATCTGCAAATGCTGTCGCAGGCAGCATCCCCGTCAGCATGAACAGTGCCATCAGCACCGCAATGATCTTACTTGATCTTTTCTTTCGATTCTTCACGATTTTCCTCCTCTTTCTCGCCTCTCAGCCTTCTTAATATACACTTCCTCCTACGTCTGCACCGAGACCCTTGCAGGTGTAGCACCAGACGATGTTGTCTCCGTTTTTCAATGTATAGGAACTGCATCCGTAGTTAGGAAACCAGCCGTTGACCTTATACATCCATCCGGACTGTTCTCCGCAGTCAAATTCGTACAGGTGGTTTATCCCCTCTATGTAGTAGCTTCCGTACATCGGTGTGTAGGAATATTCAAGCTGGATTCCTGTATAATTGCAGGCTCGTTTCAACACGTCAAATACAGTTTCTCCCTTGACGAACTCCACCTTGCTTGCTGCCAGGATTACTCCGTTTGACGGTACGTACTGTGATTTGCCTGCCGTCAGGCCGCTCATGTTATTGAGTATAGTATCGCAGCGAATGGTGATGGTGCAGGATGGGTTGCTTCCGGAACTGCTGCTTGAACTGCTGCTACTTGACCCATTGCCGGATGAGCCGGAGCTGCCGCTTTCTGAAGCTGCAATGGCATCACCGGATTTCTGAGCTTTTTCCGCTTCCTGCTTCTCTGCCTGTCTTTCCTCCAGCACCTTCGCCAGTGCGCTTTGCTTGAAGCAAAGATCATCCGCGCTGCTACATCCCTGCGCCTGCTCTATGAGAAAATCATTGAGTGCCTCTACCTTAAGCTCACCAACTTCTACGGTAAGCTGATCGCCTCCGCCCATAGCTACAGACAGCCTCTGTCCCGCTTTGACCGTCTGCTGACTTCCGTCCTCTGCATCTACCTCTACGGTCCCTTCCAATACGTCAAGGGATGAGCTTCCCTGCTGTGCGCTGACTGAAAATACGGTCCCTGTCACATGTGCGGTGTTTCCTCCAAATGTCACATCGAAGGTCTTGGGCACATCGGGCATATCTGCAAATATCTCTCCCGACACTACCTCTAGCTTGATGTTATCTTCCCGGCAGGCTGTGATCTTGAGCTCTGTGTTTTCATTGAGGACCACCTTGTTGTCCCCGGCAACAGCAAGTTCTGCCACAGCCCCGCTCTTTGTCTCGATCAGATCGCCTTCTTCAAGGGGCACCTTCTCTTTAAGGCTGTAGCCGACACCGCTTCTTTCGATGTTGGCAACGCCTTTGATCTCTTCGCTGACGATCTGGGAATCACCTTCACCGGAAAACCAGCCTTGCACGCTTCCCACTGCCATGATGCCGCAGCCTGCGATGACAACGATCAGCAGCACCATGATAATGTTCGATACTCTTCTTTTTTTCTTCTCTCCTGTTTCCACTTTATTTCTCCTTAATTATTTTGGCCAGTAAACGCAATAGCATGGATAGTATTCTCCCAGATACACCCAGACCGTGTCGCCCATCTGCAGCTTTTCCTTCTTGTCTTCAAAATACAGATCGGGGATGAACAGCTTGAGCGTCGTCCTTTTCCTGCCCTTCAGCAGGATCCCGTCCTTCGTGGGATTATCCCGGAAGTCTTCCAGCTTCTGCCGGAAATTTTCCACGCCCGTCTCCTTGCCGAAGTGCTCTGCGAACTCTTCTACGTCTGCATAGACCACATTGTCCGGGTCCTGAAACCAACCGAATCTCATCATTTCCATACCTTCTTTCCTAAATATGACCATCTATCTTCTATCTATCTTTACTGCGCCTGCGGGCACTTAGCCTTTTGGATGCGCAGCACCAATGACGCCCTTATAGCGTGCCCTTTGCACAATAGCGTGCCCTTTGCATATGCCCTTTAAAGGGAATAATCCCCTACAAAAAGGAAGCAGGAACAAACTCGCGTCATGAAGGTTCCATGACGAATCTGCTCCTGCGGATGAAAAGGCAATAAAAAAACCGCTGTCTTACCTCAGAAGACTTACGTTCTAAGCAATGACAGGTCTACCGACTTAATCCTTATTTCTTGCTTGCCTACTTGGGCGCCTTCCCAGAGCGTTATGCTTTCGCTCCAGTGACTTGCGTTGGCGGTCTTGCCGCTTCGCCAGCCCGTTCGTAGATATTACGGTTGCTGAGACACAGTGCCGGAATTACACCGGCTTCCGATATGTCCTTGCTTGGATATTCACTTGTAGCCTAATATTACAACGTCACCTGTGCGGTTGTCAATAGGTTCACAAAAATTAATGTGTGAATCCGTATGCGCCGTCTTTTTCTTCGTTGCAAAGGATATGGGCTTTCTTCAGTTCTTCTACGCAGCTTTGGAAATCCTGTATAAAGGCTTCCGCCAGGTTGTAGGTCAGGTCGGCGCGGCAAACGACACGCTGGATTGTTGTCTTTGACATATCCTTTGGCAGAGGGTATGCGGGAACCTGCCAGCCGTGCATCCGCAGACGGTCCGACAGATCGTAAAGGTTCCACTTTACATCTGTGCCGTCTTGGTAAGCGGCGCTTTCCTTCAGCTTGTAGCAGATGATAGGCATGCGGGAGCCGTCGTTGTAAATGTCGAAAAGGCCGGTCGCTTTGATGGCGTCGCAGATCATCATTGCCACTTCCTGGGTCTTTTTCTGGATCTGGCTGTAGCCCTGTCTGCCATAGCGCAGGAAGTTGTAGTACTGAGCCACGATTTGGCTGGCGCTCCTGGAGAAGTTGATTGCCATGGTAGGCATGGAGCCACCCAGATAGCTAACTTCGAAGATCAGCTCTTCCGGCAGATATTTTTTGTCACGCCAAACTACCCAGCCTACTCCCGGATATGTCAGTCCGTACTTGTGTCCCGACGTGGAGATGGAGACCACGTTAGGCAGCCGGAAGTCCCACTTCAGCTCCGGTTCTGTAAAAGGAACGAACATGCCGCCGCTGGCTCCGTCTATATGTATCACCAGCTGGTGCTGGTGGGATTCGTTGTACCGCGAGACCGCTTCATCCAGCGCTTCGATGTCGTCGTAAGCGCCTGTGTATGTGGTTCCCATGATCCCGACTATGCCGATGGTGTATTCGTCCACGTAGCTCATGGCTCTGTCTACATCCAGGGTGAAGTTTTCTTTATCGATGGGAACTTGGCGCATTTCGATGTCCCAGTAGACGCAGAATTTCTCCCAGCACACCTGGTAGGCGGCGCTGATGATCAGGTTTGGCTTCTGCTTGTTGATGTCGATGCCGCGTTTGACTGCTGCGTTCCGCCAGCGGAATTTCATTGCCATGCCTGCCAGCATACAGGCTTCACTGCTTCCCACGGTGGATGTCCCCAGGTATTCTTCCTGCGGGGATGCGTTCCAAAGGTTGGCGATGATGTTGACGCAGCGGTTTTCAAGCTCTGCCGTCTGGGGGTACTCGGATTTGTCGATGGCATTTTTGTCCAGGGTGTTGCTCATCAGTTCGACGGCTTCCCGCTCCATGAAGGTCTGGCAAAAGGTTGCCAGGTTGAGGCGGGAGTTGCCTTCGTCCAGCAGCTGGTTCTCGATGAGGCCTCTGGCTACTTTGGCGTCCAGAGGGTCGTCGTTCAGTTTATATTTGGGGATGTTGGAGCCGGTCTTTCTGGATCCGTATCCCGTGGAAAGGCTTTTGATGGCTTCTTTATTTTTGTTTCCGTACAGCATAGCGTTCCTCCGATTTTTGGTGTGTGGTTTTTTGGGGGTGCGTTGGTTGGGGTGCGGCGATGTGATGCGATTTCTCTGCTCCAGTCTTCTTTATTTTACCATTTGTCGCATGGGATAACAACTGCTGATTTCTTCGTTGACAAGCCCTGGCCCTCTGTTTATACTGTAGGAAAGCAATATTTTTCTATCGCCGGGTAGAAGGACAGAATATCAGGGAATCTTATCGCTAGGCCACCAGAAGATAAGGATCCATACTGATATTTCTTTTTATAAAGGAGGCATATCATGCTGGAAAAATCCAATTTCAAGGAAGCGTCATGGCTGCGTTGGGCGGCAGACAAAAAAGAAGATGCGAAAATCTGCATCATGGGCATCCCTTTCGACAATGCCGTAAGCCTGAACAAAGGCGCTGCCAAGGCGCCGGACACGCTGCGGCGGCTGTCCGTGGACCTTTCCGATACCACCGACGAATTTCAGATCATAAAGGATTCCATTATCTACGATGCGGGCGACCTGCCTGTTGAACTGGTCTGGGAAAAATATTTTGAAGACGTGGAAAAAAGTGCTCTGGAGCTTTTGCAAAGTGGAAAGTTCTGCCTATTTCTGGGCGGAGATCATTCCGTTACCATTCCGCTGCACAAGGCCTTCGGAAAGTATTACGCAGGCAAAAAAATCGGCATTTTGCATTTCGATGCCCATTATGACCTTTGCCCTGAGTACGACGGACATCCCTGGTCCCACGCCTGCACGGAAGCGCGTGCGCTGGACGACGTAATAAGCGGGCGTGACCTTTCCTTTATAGGTGTCCGCGTGGCGGAGGAGACCGAGCTTCAATTGCTTAAAAATCACCCGGACATTCTAACCCTTACTGCGGCAAACGTGTACGACAGCGGGGCGCAACAGGTGATCGATCAGCTGGTTGCCCGCTATGAAGGCTATGACGCCATTTATCTGACGCTGGACATCGACGTGCTGGACCCTGCCTTTGCACCCGGCACGGGGACGCCTGTTTCCGGCGGGCTGAATCCCATCGATCTGCATCGGATCTTCCGGGGGCTTTTGGAAAGGCTGCCGATCTGCGCCATGGACATCGTAGAAGTGGCTCCGCCCCTGGACGTCAACGACATCACCAGCTGGGCAGCCCTGCGGGTGATCCACGAGTTGTTTAGTCATTTCAGTAAATAGGATTGTTAAGTTCCTCTCGAACCAGAATATACCCTAACAGGTATAAATGCCGTATATTTGGGATAAAATATACCCGAACGGTGGTTATTTATCATAAATTCCTTGCAATTATACCCGAAAGGGGTTATAGTTGCAGTATGAATACAATCGGAAAATATATTAAAGAAGAGCGAAAAAAGGCTGGTCTGACTCAGGAAGAGTTTGCATTACGTGCAGGGCTGGGTTTGCGTTTTGTCAGGGAACTGGAGCAGGGGAAGGAGACTGTTCGCCTTGATAAAGTGAATCAGGCGCTTGCGATGTTTGGAAAGGAAGCAGTTCCCGGAAAGCTACGGGAGGATTGATCTATGGCTGAGACATACAGAAAAGGATATGTATATATCCAAAATCAGTTGGCAGGGATTCTCGAAGAAACCGATGATGGATATGTGTTTGCATACACACAGGAGTATCTGAAAAGCCAAAGAGCAGTTCCCGTGAGTTTAACTATGCCCTTAACAGATAGCGCCTACAGATCGACCACATTGTTCCCTTTCTTCGATGGATTGATCCCGGAAGGCTGGCTTCTGGATGTTGTGACTCGTAATTGGAAAATCGACATACAGGATAGATTCGGATTATTGCTGGTGGCCTGTAAGGATTGTATCGGCGATGTATCCATAAGAAACGAGGCTGAATCATGAGATGTTTATGTTGCGGGAAAGAAATAAAAAGCAGTGCCTCCGCACACGAAAAAACGCATAGCTGGCATAGCCACTGTATAAAAAGTTTCTTTAACACGTCACAAATGCCGGAGCTGGATATTTCTGAAGAAAAGCTGGAAGCTTTAGCAACCATGACCATCAATCAGGGGCTGACTGTTCCCGGCGTGCAGAAAAAATTGTCGCTGCACTTATCCACAGATATAAATTCCAGGCTGACTATGGTAGACTACCCTGCCGGATATATATTAAAGCCCCAAACTGAAGAATATGAATCGTTGCCCGAATTTGAAAACCTGGCAATGAGGCTTGCGGAAGCCGCAGGCATAAAAACCGTACCGAATGCGTTGATCAAGAACAACGGGCAATACGCCTACATCACAAAGAGGATCGACAGAGATTTAAGCGATTTGGAAAATCCTAAAATGTACGCCATGGAAGATTTCTGTCAGCTGGCGGAACGCATTACGGCGGACAAATACAAGGGCTCTTATGAAAAATGCAGCAGAATCATAAAAGACTATTCGTCCCGTCCCGGTCTTGATATAACGGAAATGTTTCTGAGAATAGTTTTCTCATATATAGTGGGCAATTCCGACCTACATTTGAAGAACTTTTCTTTGATCGAATCCGCCCCCGGAAACAGAGAGTTCTATCTATCAGATGCATATGACATCTTGCCGGTAAATATCGTTCTGCCGGAAGATACGGAACAACTGGCTCTGACATTGAACGGCAAAAAGAGCAATTTCCGAAGAAAAGACTTCATTGCGTTTGCCGACAAGTGTGATATAAAAGAAAAAGCCGCTGAGAAAATGATCTACAAAATGTGTTCTCTTAGAGCAAAATTCCTTAGGTTATGTGATGAATCATATTTATCCGATGAAAAAAAGGACGCAATGAAAACGCTCATCACAGACCGGATAGAAATCGTTTCAAGCTAATATGAAGGGTTCGGGTCCCTTCACATCTTCCTGCCAATGAAAAATACGCCCTTTCGGACGTAATTTTCGTTGGCGGAGGGCATGGGACTCGAACCCACGGGGCTGTTACACCTTACTCGCTTTC
>JAUNBU010000245.1 GCA_030526925.1 Bacillota bacterium
AATCCTGCTACCCTAGCCAGCAAAAGAATCGCCTTCGGGCGATTTTTTGATGGCTAGGTAAGAATCGGTAAGGATTCGAACCTGAAAAGGCCACGGCGTGAAGCGAAAGCCTCCGGTGGAGGGTTTCGTAGCCGTGTGTTCAAGGCGAAGTGAAGCGTAGCCGCAGAACGGCAGATGTGCGAAGCACATATGCGTAAATCCTGCTACCCACATATCGGTAAGGATTCGAACCTTGATGCTCTGTTAAAACCTTGATTTAAATCCATACTATGCGTATAATAAGGACATAAAACCCACAGAAAAGAGGAACATCTATGCCGAAAAAAACAAAAATCGTATGCACGCTGGGGCCGGCCAGCAGAGAAAGATCCATCATGAAGCAGATGCTGGAAGCCGGAATGAACGTGGCAAGGCTCAACTTTTCCCACGGGACCCACGAAGACCATAAAAAAACCATCGAGACTTTCAGGAGCATAAGGGACGAGCTAAAGCTTCCGGCTGCTGTACTCCTGGACACCAAAGGACCGGAGATCCGGCTGGGAGATTTTGCAAAGGGCAGCGAAATACTGGAGGACGGCGACACCTTTACACTTACTTCGGAGCCGTGCGCAGGCACAAAAGAACGAGTAAGCACCACCTACAGGGACCTTTCCACACAGGTAGAACCGGGGACGAAGATCCTTATCGACGACGGACGGATCAAAATGGAAGTCATTGAGACCACGGATACCGATGTGATCTGCCGGGTCATATCGGGCGGCAAGGTGAGCAACAGGAAGGGCGTTAACATTCCCAACAAGTCCCTGGAGCTGGAGTACATCAGCGAAGCGGACAGAAGCGACATCCTCTTTGGTATCCGCATGGACGTGGACTACGTGGCGGCGTCCTTTGTCAGAAGCGGGGACGATGTGCGGGAACTGAGAGCGCTGCTCAACGGCAACGGCGGCGAAAAGATAAAGATAATCTCTAAGATCGAGAATATGGAAGGCATCAGAAACTTCAAGGAGATACTGGAGCTTTCGGACGGCATCATGGTGGCCAGGGGAGATATGGGAGTTGAGGTAGACTTTGAAAAGCTGCCCGGCATCCAGAAGAAGTTCATCAAGGAATGCTGCAAGGCAGGCAAGCCGGTGATCACGGCGACCCAGATGTTGGAGTCCATGACTGCAAGCCCGGCGCCTACCAGAGCAGAGATCACAGACGTAGCCAACGCCGTATTCGACGGAACGTCAGCGGTCATGCTTTCCGGTGAAAGCGCAGCGGGGCAGTACCCGGTGGAGACCGTAAAGACCATGGCGAAGATTTTGAAGCAGGCGGAGCAGGATGCAGAGGAAGTCAACCAGTATAAATTCCTGGAGGTGGAGTCAGACGAAAGGGACGTATCAAATGCCATGGGACATGCTGCATGCACCACCGCCAGGGATATCCACGCCGGTGCGATCGTCGCAGTCACCACCTCCGGATATACGGCGGAAATGATGGCAAAGTATAAGCCGACAGCGCCGATCATCGCCGCCACGCCAAAGGAGAAGACATATCATCAGCAGGCTCTGACGAGAGGCGTGTATCCGGTGTTGACCAGATTCAGCGACAACTGGAACGATTTGATGCGGGAAGCCATCAGCGGTGCGGAGCGCATGGGGTTCGTCAAGAAGGGCGACCAGGTGGTACTGAGCGCAGGCATGCCGCTGCAGGTATCGGGGACCACCAACTTGATCAGAGTCGC
>JAUNBU010000246.1 GCA_030526925.1 Bacillota bacterium
CAACTGGAAACCATCAGTAAGCCTACGGATATCATTCTGGTGCTTGACCAGTCGGGGAGCATGAAAGGAGAAAATTTGCAAGCTTTGCGTACTGCGGTCAAGAGTTTCGTAGGCGATGTTAAAGCACAGAATCAGAACCTCGCTGCTTCGGAAAAGCACAGGATCGCCATCGCAGGCTTTGGCAGTGAGGAACACGATGATCACTGGCAGAATAGCAACACTGAATTGCTGACGGTGACAGGCAGTAATAGTGGGACAGTGGGAAAGGCATATATAGACGGCTTGTCAGCGACAGATTATGCTTCATCCCTGGTATTGCCTGACAACAAAGTCGTGGATCAGGCCATCGCCGCCCTTGATGCCAGGGGAGCCACCAGAACAGATCTGGGGATGATCATGGCGAATCAGATTTTAAAGAATACGGAAAAAGATGAAAACGGGAAAAAGATTGACAGGAATAGAGCGGTGATCCTCTTTACCGACGGTAAGCCAACGAGGGAAAATACGTTTAATGATGGCGTGGCAAATAGTGCCATCACTTCTGCTGCAGCCATTAAAAAAGAAGGAACTACGATTTACACCATCGGGCTTGGTAACAACTTTGACCAGGACATCTCTGAGGAAGATGCCACAAGAGAGGGTGCAGGAGATAGAGGGAGGACCAATTGCTTCATGCGCTACGTTTCTTCCAATTATCCTGCAGCTACATCTATGGATGTGCCCGGGGAAGGCGGCCAATGGAACGGCAGCTATTTTAAAGCGGCTAAGGACGCGGATTCTTTAAAGAAAATCTTTGACGCCATCGGCCAGGTGATCCAGAAGAAAACCTTGAATAAGGATACCGTTATTCAGGATATCATGTCGGAGTTCTTTGCACTCAATACGGCAAATGAAGCAGACATCAAAACCTATATCAGCGACTATGCCGGTAAGAATGAGCAGAAACAGGACACCTTTAAAAACAAGAAGCTTGCAGAAGGTGTGACCGTGGATATAACGGGTGGGAATGTGTCAGTTACAGGCTTTGACTTCGAACCGGTTATCGCCGACGACGAAGGGAAGGCGATTTCCGGCAAAAAATTAACCATAGAAATACCGGTGCAATTGAAGCAGGACGCCGTCCGTGGATATGGCGGGCAGTGGATCAATTCCAATAACCAAGAAAATGCTCTTTCATCGATCATACACGAAAAAAAGACGGTACAAACATTCGGAGTACCGCAGGTGCTGATCCCCAAGCCGACCATTGAGATCACAGCAGCCAGCGGCAGCAAGGTTTACGACGGGAGTCCCCTTTCCAATGAAAGCTACACCTATACCCAGGATGTGCTGGCATCGGGAGATGTGCTGACCGCTCAGGTAAAGGCGCAGGCGGAAGGCGGTTTGATCGATGCGGGCACGGCGGAAAACAAGGTCACCGGCTATAAGATCATGAGGGGAGATCAGGACGTGACCGCCAACTACAACGTGGTTACGGTATCCGGAAGCCTGACGGTAAGCCCTCGACCTGTGACATTGACATCGGCCAGCGACAGCAAGGTCTACGATGGTCTGCCACTTACAAACCATAATGTGACGGCTACCCTGACAGGCAGCGAGGTAGACGGTTTCGTTGGAAATGACGGCGCTGTATATAACGTGACCGGAAGCCAGAAGGATGCAGGCAGCAGCGACAACGAGTTCACCTATACTCTCAATGAAAACACCAAGGCAGCC
>JAUNBU010000247.1 GCA_030526925.1 Bacillota bacterium
TATTTTTTCTGATAATGCTTTTTTCGTAATTATTTTGATAAAATCCTGTGCAATTATATTTGTAGTCAAGTCCATAAAAGTGTGTAAATTCATTTTCAGTTAAAATATCTGGTTGCATGAGCGCGCCACCCCAGTGGAAGGGCAGGGCGTTCTCATGCGGCTTTCTGCTGTTCTATCTTCTTTTTTATCTCAAACACTTCACGAAAGTATTCATCCATGTTGAACAGCCTGTGAGAAACGATCCAATCGTTATGATGATCCATCAATATGGCTCCGATCAACCTTGTAGCAGATGCAATGTTTGGAAATACCTGTATCACGTTTTCCCGCCTTCTTATCTCCCGGTTCTCCCGTTCGATGATATTGCTTGTCCTAAGTGATTTTCTGTATTTCTCTGGCAATGCCATGATCGTCATTGTATCTTCGAAGCCTTCATCCATGATTTTTATCGCTTCCGATGCGACATCAATGTACTCGCTATATATTTCTTCTTTTACTCTTCGTGCTTCTGCCATTGTCGCTGCATTAAACATTGTCCGCAGTTCATTTTTCAATCCTTCAGAATATTTCTTTGGTGTTTTATCCAGTATGTTACGCATTAAATGAACCTGACATCTCTGCCATGAAACATTAGGGAAGCTCTCTTTTATCGCATTCACCAGTCCTTTATGGTTATCTGAAGTCACGATATCTACCCCGCTAAGACCTCTGCTTACCAGTTCTTCAAAGAATTCTTTCCAGATACTTTCCTTCTCCCCATTGCAAACCTTGAAGCCAAGTATTTCCTTACGACCATCTGGGTTTATGCCGATCGCGATACATACTGCCTTTGCATGGACCCTGTGATCATCACGTACTTTTACATACATGGCATCTGCCATTACAAACGGATACCTTCCAAGTTTACGGTTTTTGAACTCGTTGACTACAATGTCCAGATTTCTACAAGCTTCAGATACTGTGGACTTGGAAAAACTTTTACCGCAAAGCTCTTCTGTGACTTTCTGTACTTTACGTGTTGAGACTCCCTGTACCACCATTTCTACCATCGTCGTGATCAGCGCCTGTTCGTTCCGCTGGTAGTTTTCAAACAACATCGTCGTAAATGGTATATTACGATGTCGTGGTACTTCCAGCTCGATTTTGCCGATTCTTGTGGTTAATTCACGTGTTCTGCTTCCGTTTCTGTAATCGCATCGGCTGTCAGATCTTTCGTATTGCTCGGCTCCTAACTGCTCAGATGATTCTGCTTTCAATATTTGATTTAATATTGCCTCCATCAGCTTTCCAAAAGCCTCATCCTTGTTTTGTGAAAAAAGTCCTGTTAAAAATTCCATATCCAGTGTAAAATTAACTTGAGCCATAGCGTTCTCCTTTCTTTAATGTTTTTGTGGTTATTAACATTTTAACTGAAAGTTGTGCTATGTGCTCTTTCTTTTTTCAATTTACACCATTATATATCCGTTATCTGATTTCACCGGTGGAATCAGCGTTCCAGCGCCTTACTCCCGGTGAAAACACGAAAAACAGCAGAAATTCTATAAAATTTGCCTTCAAAGAGGCCAAAAAACACAAAAACGGAACGAAAATGACCCACTTTCAGCCATTTTTGACCGTTTTTGCTGGGTTTCACCGGAAACCCAAGGCCGGAGGCCGCATGGCACCGGTGAAACTCATGTCGCGTTCTTTCCTGTTGACCTCCTTCA
>JAUNBU010000066.1:0-6983 GCA_030526925.1 Bacillota bacterium
ACACAACATACATACAGAACGGAGAGAACATGAAAGACAATCTGTACCCATTTGTCAGAATCAAAGACCTTGACACGGCGGCAAGGGAGCGCCTCGGCTCCTGCGGTATTGATTTTTCTCTTTTTTCAAATTATTGCATTTTACCCGGTTTTACGGATGTACACGTACATTTGAGAGAACCGGGTTTTTTATATAAAGAAACCATCCGCACAGGAACGCTGGCGGCAGCCGCCGGGGGTTTTACATGCATACTCGCCATGCCCAACTTAGACCCTTGCCCTGACTCCATGGAAAACCTAAGACCTCAGCAGGAAGCCATCGCCAAAGACGCCTGCATAAAGGTTTTGCCATACGGAGCCATCACCGTCGGGGAAAAGGGACGGCAGCTTTCGGACATGGAAAGGCTGGCGCCCCACGTAGTGGCCTTTACGGACGACGGCATGGGCGTAGCTTCGGATGAGTTTATGGAAAGGGCTATGGAAAGGGCAAGGTCGCTTAATAAGCTGATCGTTGCCCACTGCGAGGATGAAAGCTATCCTAAGGAAAGCTCCGAAGCCGAATACAAACAGCTGGAAAGAGACCTGACGCTGGTTCGCAAAACGGGCTGCAGCTATCATATGTGCCACGTTTCTACCAGGGAATCCCTGCAGCTGATACGAGATGCTAAAAAAGAAGGTCTGGACGTGACCTGCGAGACTGCACCTCATTACCTGACCATAAGCCGAGAAGAAATCCCTATGGATGATTTGCAGAATGGCGGACGGTTCAAGATGAATCCGCCTATCAAGAGCGCAGCAGACAGACGTGCGCTGATAGAAGCACTCCGGGACGGGACCATCGACATGATCGCTACCGACCATGCGCCCCACAGTGCAGAAGAAAAGAGCAAAGGCTTTTATGACAGCGCTTTCGGCATCGTGGGACTGGAAACAGCCTTTCCGGTGTTGTACACCCAGCTGGTGCTAAAGCAGGTAATTTCCCCGGAAAAACTGATAGAGCTTCTTTACACAAACCCGCGAAAGCGGTTCGGACTGCCGGTGGCTGACTGGCGTGATACGTTGAAGAATCCTGTTGCCAGCAGCTCAAGCGACAAAGGAAACTTCGCCATCTGGGACTTGGACACGGAATACCAAATCGACCCAAGTCAGTTCCTTTCTAAAGGGCACAGCACGCCTTTTGAAGGCTGGCATGTAAAGGGCAGGTGCTTGCTGACCGTCTCAGGCGGCAAGGTTGTCTGGCAGAGAGGGCAGAAGAGATGACATCGATTGTCTGGCGAAACTCTCAAGGCAAGTGATAACAACGATTTAAGGAAGGCGTTAGATGACAGACGCTTAAAGGATATAGATAACAACACCAGGAGACATATATGCGAGAACAGATATTAACCATAACAGAAAACAGAAAAATCGCCCCTAAGACCTTTTCCATGACCTTGAAAACATCGAAAGGTGATCACGGTATCCGGCGCCCGGGGCAGTTTATCAACATCAAGCTGGACGGATTTTTCCTCAGACGACCCATTTCCGTTTGCAGCTGGGAAGATGACAGTTTGACCATCATCTACAAGGTGGTGGGTGCAGGCACGGAGGCTATGAGCCATTATGAACCGGAAAAAAGCCTGAACGTACTGCTTCCCCTTGGCAACGGCTTTGATACGTCGGTAAGCGGAGAGCATCCTGTTTTGATCGGCGGAGGAGCCGGGGTTCCACCCATGTACGGTCTTTGCCGCCAGCTGCTGGCAGAGGGCAGGCAACCGACCGTAGTTTTGGGATTCAATAAAAAAGAAGAAAGCTTTTACATAGAAGAGTTCAAGACGCTGGGTGCGGACGTGGTGGTCGCCACTGCAGACGGCAGCCTGGGTGTTGAGGGATTTGTGACAGATGCGCTGGAAAACCTCTCATACACCTATTTTTATGCCTGCGGGCCGGAGGCCATGTTGAAGGCGCTGGACGGGAAAATCCCAGCCGGCGTGGGCGGACAGCTGAGCTTTGAAGAACGGATGGGCTGCGGGTTTGGAGCCTGTATGGGCTGCTCCTGCGAAACGAAATATGGCAATAAACGAATCTGCAAAGAAGGTCCTGTTCTGGAAAGGGGTGAGATCCTATGGTAAACAAGCAGCAAACCGCAGTCACTCTATGCGGCATAAATCTGGATAATCCGGTGATGGCGGCAAGCGGCACCTTCGGATACGGTTATGAATTTGCAGAGCTGTACGACATCAATTGCCTGGGGAGCTTTTCCTTTAAGGGAACCACCCTGGAGCCCAGGTTCGGAAATCCCACTCCAAGAATATCAGAATGCAGGGAAGGGCTGATAAATTCTATAGGCTTGCAGAACCCCGGCGTGGAAAAAGTAATCAGCGAAGAATTGCCTAAATTGGCGAATTGTTTACATAAAAAAGTTATGGCAAACATTGGTGGATTTTCCGTTGAAGAGTATGCTGAGGTCTGTCGTCGTTTGGACCATCAAGACCAAATCGGCTGGATGGAGATCAACGTGTCCTGCCCCAACGTACATCACGGGGGCATGACCTTTGGAACAGACCCAAAGGCGGCAGCAGAAGTGGTGCACGCAGTCAAGAAAGCCACCGGCAAGCCGGTCATCATCAAGCTTTCACCAAACGTAACTGACATCGTCGCCATCGCCAAAGCCTGCGAGGAGGCGGGAGCCGACGGCCTTTCCATGATAAATACACTGCTGGGGATGCGTATCGACCTGAAAACGGGAAAGCCGGTCATCGCCAACAAGATGGGTGGATTTTCCGGTCCTGCCATCTTTCCGGTGGCGCTTCGGATGGTCTATCAGGTCTACGAAGCAGTCAGCATACCGATAATTGGCATCGGCGGCATTTCCACGGCGGCGGATGTGCTGGAAATGATGCTGGCAGGTGCGACGGCAGTCCAGATCGGCGCGGCGAATCTGGTGGATCCGTTTGTCTGCAAGCGGATAGTGGAAGACCTGCCAAAAGAGATGAAAAAATACGGTATCACAAACCTGAAGGATATTATAGGAGGTGCACATGAGTAGAGATGTGATAATTGCCTGCGATTTCAGCAGCAAGGAAGAAACCCTGAGATTTTTGGAAAAGCTGGGAGAGAGGAGGCCTTTCGTAAAGATCGGCATGGAGCTTTACTACGCCGAAGGTCCTGCCATCGTCAGAGAATTAAAGGCACGGGGACACAAGGTCTTTCTGGACCTGAAGCTCCACGACATACCAAACACAGTAGGTAAAGCCATGAAAGTCCTTTCCAAAATGGACATCGACATGTGCAACGTCCACGCCCTGGGAACCGTGGAGATGATGGAAGCAGCTATCTGCGGACTTGAGCGTGAGGATGGCAGCAGGCCGCTTCTCATCGCCGTGACTCAACTGACGTCCACCACCCAGGAGCAGATGGAATCGGATCAGCTGATCGAGGAGCCCATGGAAAGGGTGGTTGCTCACTATGCTTACAACGCCAAGGTTGCAGGGCTTGACGGAGTAGTTTGCTCGCCTTTGGAAGCGGAAAAGGTACACGGCACCTGCGGCGAAGACTTTTTGACGGTGACGCCCGGCGTGCGTTTTGCAGAAGATGAAAAGGGCGACCAGGCCAGGGTCACTACTCCTGCAAAGGCAAGGGAGTTGAGCTCCGACTACATCGTGGTAGGCCGCAGCATCACCGGAGCAAAGGACCCGCTTGCGGCCTATGAACGGTGCATGGCAGAGTTTCTGGGATAGAACAGAGCGCAAAAGAATAAAGTTGGCTTATCCGATTCTTTTTCAGCAGTAGACTTTATTGACAACTAGTTAAACTGGATAAGTCGGAAATATAGTTTCCGATATTTCATACATCTGATGGTACTTTGCATAAAGCAGAATCCAAAAGCGAAAGGAGATAGAAATGAAGAATAAAGTGGCGGAAGCACTTTTACAGATCGAAGCGGTCTTTCTCAGACCGGAGGAGCCCTTTACATGGGCAAGCGGTATCAAAAGCCCTATCTATTGTGACAACCGGCTGATTTTGACAGCGCCGGAAGTGCGTGAAACAGTCGAACACGCTCTGGCTGACCGAATCAAAGAGAACTATCCGGCAGCAGAAGTGTTGATGGGCACCAGTACGGCCGGAATCGCCCACGCAGCCATTGCAGCACATATTTTAGGACTGCCGATGGGATATGTTCGCTCAGGAGCCAAGGACCACGGAAGAGGAAACCGCATCGAGGGCAGGCTGGAAAAAGGTCAGAAGGTGGTTGTCGTAGAAGATTTGATTTCCACGGCAGGCAGCGCCATAGAAACAGTTGAAGCCCTGCGAGAAGCAGGCGCCCAGGTGCTTGGTATCGTCAGCATCTTTACATACGGCATGAAAAAGGGACTCAAGCGACTGGCAGAAGCCAAGGTAGAAAATACCAGCCTGACGGACTTTGACACCATCGTCAAGGTGGCAGAAAAAGGCGGATATATCGCGGCGGCAGATGTAAAAAAGTTACTGGCTTTCCGGGACGACCCACAGGATGAAAGCTGGCGCTTTAAATAGGAAACTTTAGAATATATGAGGAGGAACCATGAAACATTTAATCGACATTATGGAGCTGACCACAGAAGAAATCGACCAGATGATAGCGGTGGCCAAGGACATCATCAAAAGCCCTGAAAAATATCAGGAAAAATGCAAGAACAAAAAGCTGGCGACACTGTTTTTCGAACCGTCTACCAGGACCAGACTCAGCTTTGAAGCAGCCATGTACGAACTGGGCGGCAACGTGCTTGGCTTTTCCGAAGCACAGAGCTCATCGGCAGCCAAAGGCGAAAGCGTTTCCGATACAATACGAACGGTAGGGGCTTACGCAGACATCATCGCCATGCGCCACCCCAAAGAAGGGGCGCCGACAGTGGCATCGGTCAAATCCACCGTACCAATCATCAACGCAGGCGACGGAGGACATAACCATCCGACCCAGACGCTGACCGACCTTCTCACCATCAGCCGTGAAAAGGGCAGATTGGACAACATGACGATAGGGCTTTGCGGTGACCTGAAGTTCGGCAGAACGGTCCACTCCCTCATCGGCGCCATGTCACGTTATGAAAACGTGAAATTCATCCTCGTTTCCCCGGATGAACTGCGGATACCGGAATACCTAAAGCACGAAGTACTGGAGAAAAACAACCTGGAATACATAGAGACCACCGATCTGGAAGGCGCCATGCCGCAGCTTGACATCCTTTACATGACGCGTGTGCAAAAGGAACGCTTTTTCAACGAGCAGGACTACATCCGTTTGAAGGACAGCTACATCCTGACGCCGGATAAGCTGGATAATGCAAAGGAAGACCTGAGCATCCTCCATCCATTGCCGCGTGTCAACGAGATTTCCGTTGCAGTGGACAACGATCCGCGAGCCAGGTATTTTGAACAGGTATTGAACGGTAAATTCATCAGAATGGCACTGATTCTGAAGCTTTTGGAGGTGAAATAAATGATAATCGGAAAAATCGAAAACGGCATCGTGTTGGATCACATCAAAGCAGGAGAGGGAATGATGCTCTATAAAATACTAGGGCTTGATTCCCTGGACTGCCAGGTAGCCCTCATCAAAAACGCCGAAAGCAAGAAGATGGGCCGCAAGGACATCATAAAGGTAGACCGTATCATCGACGTTGATTTGGACGCCATCGGCTATGTGGACCCTGGCATCACCGTCAACATCATCGAAAACGGCGAACTTGCAAAGCGCAGCCATATCGATCCGCCGGATGAGATCGTTAACGTGATCAAATGCAAGAACCCGCGCTGCATCACAACAACGGAACAGGAATTGCCCCACATTTTCCGCCTCACAGACAAGGAAAACCGCGTCTACCGCTGCATCTACTGCGAAAGCAAGGCCAAGTAGACGGGCTGACATGGCGAGACGGCAGACACCTGCAACGTGTGAGGCAAACATGTACGACAAACACCGCTGCATCAACTATGAAAGCAAGGTCAAACACCGAGAACGCTGGAGTGTGCCAAGATGGATCAGCTCTCATGACTACAACATCTGCGCCCGGACACCGACAAAGAGCCGGAGGAAGCTTCAGGAGAGTGGGGCAGGCAACACTTGTACGTGCATGCCGGAATAGATGCATCTACTATGAGGTATGAGTAAATATGCATCAGTGATTTAAGGTTGATTTTTACTTGAAATGACGCAAATTTTCTTAAAATCGATTATTTTTGCGCCATTTTGCAGATGAAATTAAGGATAATGAAGCGTAAAAAAGCAGCAAAAAAGCAAATCAAAGATTTTCATTGTAAGTGCAATGAATATTTATTCATTTATATGTCTTTAGCTTTGAAAACTCGTGTATAGTTATACACACCTATAATTGACCATTTATTCTAATGACGTAAATTTTCTTTAAAAATTCAAGATTTACGTCATTTTAAGTATCTCCACAAAAGCTATAAACTCATAAAGATTCTCCTTCTTTGTGAGGTTTTCCCGGTTGACAGGCTAGCGTTTACTTGCTATACTTGTAAAAGGGTTGGCTAGTGAATGCTAGCCTTAATATATAACCGCTAAAACCAACGATGAAACTTCAAGCATTTCAACGTCTAAAAGCATAATATCGTTCTTGATGTTTTGGAGACGAAAGTGATTTAAAGACAACCGGCATGGTGTCAGAGTTTATAGAAGAAAGAAGGCATACATATGAGCGATTTCAATTTACAACGGTATCTCAACGAGGGTGTGGAGCATGTGATGACGGGTATTTTAAAGGCAACAAAGTCCCATCCTCGGATGAGCTTTTCTATGCTGCAGTTTGCAGCGGAAGCAAGGCGGGCTTCCAGACTGCGTCAAAAATCGGAGACTGCCGGGAACCACATTCCTCCGTTTTTGATTGCCAGCATTGCCGACAGTTGTAATCTTCACTGCAAGGGTTGTTATGCCAGGGAGAACAACATTTGCTCAGACGGCCTGAAAAAGGAATTCGCTGAAACGCTTGGTAAGTTGGGGCA
>JAUNBU010000066.1:6993-9623 GCA_030526925.1 Bacillota bacterium
AATGAAGCAAGAAAAGCAACAAAAAACGCAACAGGGGGTTTCCGGTAATTGTGTTGGAGACGCGCCACTACAGCTGCGATTCCCTCAACCGATGACCAGACAACAATGGGACAACATTTTCGTTCAGGCAGCAGACCTGGGGATTTCATTTATCCTGCTGGCAGGAGGTGAGCCGCTGATGCGAAAGGATGTGCTTCAAGCAGCTGCCGCCAGAAAACAGATACTGTTTCCCGTCTTCACCAACGGAACGTTGATGGACGAAGATATGTTGGCTTTCTTCGAAGCGCACCGAAATCTTATCCCCATCCTCAGTCTGGAAGGCAGGGAGGAAGCCACAGATGGCCGCAGGGGAGCAGGGGTCTATGGAAAGCTGCAGAAAGTCATGACAGAATTGCAGAAACGGGAAATCCTCTACGGCGCATCCATCACCGTACATAGGGAAAACATGGCTGAGGTCATGTCACCGGAATTCACGAATGAGCTGGAAAGCGCAGGCTGTCGGGCTATCATCTATGTAGAGTATGTACCTATAGGCGGCTCAGACAGTAGTGCACAGATAACAGCAAAAAGAGCAGACCAGCAAGACGCCGAAGCGGTGAAGCAGCAGGAGGATATTGGCTTTTCAATTGCAGAAGAAGGAGTGACCACGCAGGACACGAATGGACCAGCCAATGATGCTAACCTGGCGCTTACCGCGGAAGACAGGCAGACCATGATGTCCACCTTGAACCGGCTGCGCAGCGACCAACAGGAAATGCTCTTTGTAGCCTTTCCGGGAGACGAGATGGCATCAGGCGGATGCCTGGCAGCAGGACGAGGCTTTTTCCATATCAATCCCTACGGCGACGCGGAGCCGTGTCCTTTTTCCCCGTACTCCGGAGGAAGCCTGAAAGAAATCAGTCTGAAGGATGCTTTGCATGCGCCCCTATTTGCAAAGCTCAAGGAAAGCGGCATCCTGGAGGAAGACCACGCCGGAGGCTGTGTTCTGTTCGGCAGGGAAGATCAGGTGCGAAGAATGGCAGGAGGAATGTAGATGGAAAAGCACAAAATGCCAACCAAGGAACGGATCATCGAGGAATCCCTGACCCTGTTTTCCATAAAGGGCTTTAAGGGCACCAGCGTCAAGGAGATCGCCGATGCGGTGGGCATCAAGGACAGCTCCCTCTACAAGCACTTCAAAAGCAAGCGGGAGATTTTTGATACCATAGTTTTGGCTGTCGGCAAGCGAATGGAAGAGACGTCCAAAGCCTTCGGGCTTCCGACCGACGCCAATGGGCTGCCAGGAGAAGACCAGTTTGAGGAGGCGGCCATCTTTTATGAAAAGCTGACGCTGGAGGGGTTGCAGCAGCTGAGCCGGGATTTCCTGACCTTTTACATGACGGATCCTTTTATGTCGCGGTTTTGGCGGATGGCCAACATCGAGCAGTACCAGAACGAGGAAATCTACAACGTGTTTTACAAGATATATATGGAAGACAGCATCCGATATCAGAGCCGGGTTTTCGCGGAAATGAGCAGGCGCGGCATTCTCAAGGACCGTGATCCGGAGGTGATGACCATCAGTTTTTATGCGCCTATTTTCTTTCTGCTGAGCAAATACATCAATCGTCCGAGCAAGCTGCCGGAAGCCCTGGAGCTTTTGGAACGTCAGGTTGAGGATTTTTACCTATGCTACAATGATCAGCAGGAGCGGGAGCAGGACCATGCTCCAAATCCGCCGTGTCGAAAGTGAATAACACAAGAGCTGCTGGAATATGCGGCTCTTGTGATATATAATCAATGCAGAGACATTTAACTACGGCAGAACCGGATCGCAAAGCATTGCGACAATTCACCGATTTTTCAGGCGTCAACCAACGGTTGCAACCGCCGGTTGACAAATTTTAAAGCCTGCTTGGTGGCGTGACAACCGCTGTTTTCGCTATACTTGAGACATCAAAAGGAACTGACACACAAGGAGGAGAATATGATAATCGCAGAAAAAATCATCAATTTAAGAAAGAAAAACGGCTGGTCCCAGGAGGAGCTGGCAGAGAAGCTGAACGTATCAAGGCAATCGGTGTCCAAATGGGAAAGCGCAGCCAGCATCCCGGACATCAACAGGATCTTGGAGCTCGCCCAGCTTTTCGGCGTGACCACCGACTATTTGCTAAAGGACGAGCTGGGGGAAGAGGAATTTCTCAGCGAATACGCCAAGGCGGAGGAAGACAGTGCGACGACGGTGGTAGATTTGCAAATCGCCAAGGACTACCTTTCCAGGATGAACGTCTATGGAAAGCAGGTGGCAAAGGGCGTCGTGCTTTGCATACTTTCTCCGGTGCTGCTGATTTTCATGGGCGGTCTTTCCGACCAGCCGGACGCAGTCATCTCGGAAAACGCCGCCTGCGGGCTGGGAGTTATCGTCTTGATTCTGATGATCGCAGCAGCTGTAGCGCTGTTCATACTGAACGATGCCAGAATCAAGCCCTATGAATATATAAAAAAGGGAGATTTTGAGCTGGCCTATGGCGTCAAGGGTCTCGTCAAGGAAATAGAGAGAAAGTTCGAGCCTCAGTACACCTGGGGCATCACCATCGGCGTGATCCTTTGCATATTGAGCGTCGTGCCGCTGTTCATCTGCGCATTTATGG